>NZ_JBKGFP010000020.1:0-94593 GCF_046557535.1 Pseudomonas sp. S1(2024) | reverse complement strand
GCGGAAAAAAGTCGCGCTCAAAAAAAAAAAAAAGATCTCGTTGGGGGGGGAAGCTGTTTTCCCGCCGATGGGCTGCGCAGCAGCCCCAAAAATATCAGCCCTGCGGCTTTTCAGCAGGCTGCCACAAAACCTCAGCCACCCCCTGCCGCCGCCCAATGATCCGCGCCGCCACGAACAGCAGATCCGAAAGCCGGTTGATATACGCCAAACCAACGCCCGCCAACGGCTCCAGCGCATTCAGCTGCTGGCACCGCCGCTCCGCACTGCGCGCCAGGCTCCGGCACACATGCGCCTGCGCCACCAGCGCCGAGCCACTGGGCAAGATGAAGTTTTTCAACGGCCCCAGCTCTTCATTCCACACATCGATCGCTGCCTCAAGCCGCGCCACCTCCGCCAGGTCCAACGCCTGATAACTGGGCATCGCCAGCTCACCGCCCAGGTCGAACAGGCGGTGCTGACACGGCGCCAAAACCGCGCTCACTTCATCCAGCCCTTGTTCGGCCAGCCCCGCCAGCAGCAAACCCAGCTGGCTGTTCAGGCTGTCCACCTCGCCAATCGCCTCGATCCGCGGGTGATCCTTGGGCACCCGGCGCCCGTCGCCCAGGCCGGTTTCGCCTTTGTCGCCGGTGCGGGTGTAGATCTTCGACAGGCGGTAGCCCATGTCATTTCTCCATTTTGGCCGGCGCCACCGCTGCCGGCTGGCCAAGGGGCAGGCGCAGGGTGAAGCAGGTGCCCTGGCCGGGAGTGGACTGCACTTCCATCTGCCCCTTGTGGTTGTTGGTGATGATGAAGTACGAGACCGACAGCCCCAGCCCGGTACCCTGGCCGATTTCCTTGGTGGTGAAGAACGGCTCGAAGGTGCGCTTGCGCACCCCTTCGGGCATGCCGACGCCGTTATCCTCGACCTGGATTTCCGCCCATGGCGGGCTCAAGCGGGTGCGCAGGGTGATGCGCCCGGGCTCGCTCGGCTGCGGCCGCTGGTGGATGGCCTGGGCCGCGTTTTTCAGCAGGTTGAGCAGCACCTGCTCCAATTCGTTGGCGGTGCACGGCACCGGCCCCAGGTCGGGGTCGAACTGACGCACGATGGCCTGGCCCTTGAAATCGAAGCCTATGGCCAGGTCGAAGTCGTTGCTGGCAATTTCCACCGCCTGATCGATCAGCGCCGGCAGGTCGCACGGCGCCAGTTGACGGTTGCTGCGGCGGCTGAAGCTGAGCATGTGGGTGACGATCTTCGCTGCCCGGGCACCCGCCTGCTGGATGCCGTCGAGCAATTGCGGCACTTCGCGGCTCTCCAGGTAGCGGTTGACCGTGGGCAGGTCGATGCCCAGCTCCTCTGCCTGTTCCTGATTGCGCGGCAGTTCTGGTGACAGGCGCCGGCGGATGTTCTGCACGTTATGCAGGATCGCGCCCAGCGGGTTGTTGATCTCGTGGGCCATGCCGGCGGCCAGGCCGCCGACCGAAAGCATCTTTTCCGATTGCACCATCATTTCTTCCAGCGACAGGCGCTGGGTGATGTCGTCGATACGGATGACAACGCCACGGCCGCCGCCACCGGTCAGCGGGTAGAAGGTCAGGGCGTAGTGGCGCAGGTCGTCACCCTTGGGCCAGGTGACCCGTTCGATCTTTGCCACCCGGTGCTTTTCCACTGTTTCCTTCAGTTGCGGCAGGAACGGCTTGAGCGGTTCGAAGGCAATGAAGATCGGCTGGTTCAGCGCCTCGTCCAGAGGCGTGCCGGAAAGTACCGTGGCTTCGTGGTTCCACTGGGTCACGTAGAGCTGTTCATCTAGGGCGATCAGCGCCGAGGGCATCGAGTCGATGATGCTGTTGAGGTAGTTCTGGAAGCCGGTGAGTTTTTTCTCGATCTTGCTGCGCACCTGGACTTCCAGCTCCAGCTTGCGGTTGGTGTGGCGGGTTTCCTCGGCCAGGCCCTGGGCCTGGTCGTAGGCCTCCTGAAACTCGTCGCGGGTGCGCTTGAGTTGCTGTTCGCGGGCTTCGATGCGCGAGAGCATGGTGTTGAACGCTTCGGCCAGGCTGCCGATTTCGTCGTCGTTACCGCGCTGCGCACGCAAGGCATAGCTCTCTTCGCGGGTGACCTGGCGGCTGAGCTCTTCGAGCTGGTTGATCGGCTGGGTGATCAGGCGTTTTATCTGTCGGGCGATGACGATCCACAGCAGGATGCTGAACACCAGGATGCCCAGGCTGGCGCTGAGGGTGCCGGTATAGAAAGCCGTGGGCAGTTCACTGCTGGCCACCAGCAGCAGGTGTGCGGGCGGGTTGGCGTCACGTGGCATGCGGATCAGCTGGGTGCTGCGAAACTCCATCAGGCGCCAGCCGTCGATGTTGCGAAAACGCTTGGGCAGTGCCAGCGGCTCGCCATGCTGCAGCTGCGCCAACATGCGGCCATCGCCACCGTAGACTGCAGCGGCGCGCAGCGGCGTGTAGCTGTCCAGCTCTTTCAGCAGGGCGCTGGCGGTGTCCGGTGTATCGCCGGCGCGCGCCGCCAGTTGCGGGTTGGCCACCAGCCGGCCGATGGTGTGCAGCGCCTGTGGCGCCATGCTTTCCTGGGTGATCCAGTAGGCGGCGCTGATGAAGGTGAGGTTGGCCACCAACAGGATGGTCACCAGCAACACCAGCAGGGCTGCCAGCAGCTTCTGCCCGACCGGGAGGTTTTCCAGGCGTTGGCGCAAGGTCATGGGCTAGGCAATATCCGTATCCGGTTGAAAGGGCTGCGTCAGTCGCAGGGCAAACCACGCACACGCAGGTTATCGACCAGGTGCTGCAGCAGGCGTTCCAGCTCTGGCAGTTGCAGGCCATGACGGCCGGCGGCGCGGCAGGCATGGCCAAGCAGGTAGTGCACCTCGGTGCGGCGGCCTGCGCGTACATCCTGGTACATGGAAGAGTAGTTGGCCGCAGTGGCGAGGATCACCCGCTGCACTTCTTCGTTCAGCCCGTCTGCCGCTTCTGGCTGGCCACAGCGGCGCAGCAGTTGGGCCAGTTCGGCGCACAGCGCATCCACTTCGCCCAGGTGCCCCAGCAGCCCGCCGTTCTGGCAGTCGTGCAGCACGGTCAGCGGGTTGATGGCGCAATTGAGTGCCAGCTTGCGCCACAGACGGGTAAGGATATCCACCGTCCACTCGGCAGGGATGCCAGCCTGATGCAGGTCATCGAACCAGGCCGGGACCGTCGGGTTGCGTGGGTCACCCAGCCAGTTGAAGCCGTGGCCGGCAAAGCGTACCTGCCAATCTCCCTCGCGGAATGCGCCTTCGGTACTGGAGGCGAAGATGCAGCGTGCATGGGGCACCAGGTCGGCGACCTCGTCCTGGCTGCCCAGGCCGTTCTGCAGCAGAACCACCTCGGCGTCTTCGGCCAGGCGAGGTGCCACGCCGGCGATGGCCTGGGCGGCGTCGTAGGCCTTGCAGGCCACCAGCAGGCGATGGATCGGGCCGTGTGCCTGCGCGGTTTCGGCGGGGATGGCGTAGTGGCGGGACTGGTCCTGTTCGACCAGGGTCAGGCCGCCGGCCTGCTGGTAGGCCTGCAGCCGCTGCCCGTCACGCAGGATCAGGCGCACTGCCTTGCCCGCGCGCGCCAGGCGGCAAGCCCACAGGCTGCCCAGGCTACCGGCGCCGAGAATATGCCAGGTGCTGCTCATATGCGTTTCGCAACCCGTTATAATGAGCCCGCATTTTAACCGTCAAACCCAGCGCGCTCCATCTTCAGCCTGAGCGCGCTTTTATTTTGGGAGAACAACCATGCCTTCGTTCGACGTGGTATCGGAACTGGACAAGCACGAAGTGCAGAACGCGGTCGACAACGCCATCAAGGACCTGGACCGTCGCTACGACCTCAAGGGCAAGGGCACCTTCGAGTTCAAGGACAAAGAGCAGACCGTGATGCTCACCGCCGAGGAAGAGTTCCAGCTCGAAGCGATGCTGGAAATCCTGCGCCTGGCGCTGGTCAAGCGCAAGATCGACGTGAAGTGCCTGGAAACCAAGGACCCGTACGCCTCGGGCAAGGAAAAGAAACAGGAAGCCAAGTTCCGCGAAGGTATCGACAAGGATCTGGCGAAGAAGATCGTCGCCACCATCAAGGATGCCAAGCTGAAAGTGCAGGCCGCCATCCAGGGCGAGCAGGTACGCGTTACCGGCAAAAAGCGCGACGACCTGCAGGAAGCCATTGCGCTGCTGCGTACCAAGGAATTCGACATGCCATTGCAGTTCAACAACTTCCGCGACTGATGTGGGCATCGCCCGGAACCCCGATGGCCAAATGATGTCCATGGGGACCGGGGCTGCGCCATCGCGCGTGGCCAGTTCTACCGTGTACTTGCCGCTCGGCATCAGGAGATGAATATGGATTTGAACGCTGAAGTCGATCAGCTGGTCCGCCAATCCCAGACCTGGATCCCCTTGATCATGGAATATGGCAGCCGTGTGCTGCTGGCGCTGCTGACCCTGGCGGTCGGCTGGTGGATCATCAACAAGGTCAGCGCCCGCCTGGGCAAGCTGGTTGGCCTGCGCAACGCCGACCTGGCGCTGCAGGGCTTCATCAGCACCTTGTCGAATATTGTGCTGAAGGTGCTGCTGTTCGTCAGCGTGGCGTCGATGATCGGTATCGAGACCACCTCGTTCGTTGCCGCCATCGGTGCCGCGGGCCTGGCCATCGGCCTGGCCTTGCAGGGCAGCCTGGCGAACTTCGCCGGCGGTGTGCTGATCCTGATGTTTCGCCCGTTCCGCATCGGTGACTGGATCGAGGCGCAAGGCGTGGCCGGCACCGTCGACAGCATCCAGATCTTCCACACCGTGCTGCGCACTGGTGACAACAAGACGGTGATCATGCCCAACGGCAGCCTGTCCAACGGCATCATCACCAACACCAACCGCCAGCCGACGCGCAAGGTGGTGTTCGATGTGGGCGTGGACTACGAGGCAGACCTGCAGAAGGCCCGCAACGTGCTGCTGGAGCTGGCGCAGGACCCGCGCGTGCTGCCCGACCCGGCGCCGCAGGCGGTGGTCGCGACCCTGGGCGACAGCTCGATCACAGTGTCTTTGCGCTTGTGGACCAAGACCGCCGATTACTGGGATGTGATGTTCATGCTCAACGAGCATGCGCGTGACCGGTTGAAGGCCGAAGGGATCGACATTCCGTTCCCGCAGCGGGTGATTCGCGTGGTGCAGGAGACTGCAGCGCAGTAATACCGCGTTGTCATCGGTTGGGGCCGCTTCGCGCCCCTTCGCGGGCTTGCCCGCTCCCACAGGTCGAGCGCCGGGTTCGAGAGCGGCGCCGAACTTGTGGGAGCGGGCGCGTCGGGACGCCGAACCGCCGCGAAGGGGCGCAAAGCGGCCCCAGCTTTTTCTGCCCTGATTACACTTGTTCACAGCAATACCCCGCCATTTCTGGCATATAGCCTGACCCCACCTGCCACACCCGATACGCCATCATGAAACCACTGCTGTACATCACCCCCCTGCGTGCCTTGCTGTTCGGCCTGACCCTGGCCCTGTTCGAGCTGCTCACCTACCTGGCCAGCGACGCCGTCATGCCGGCCATGCCGGTGGTGGTCGGCGACCTGAATGCCAGCCCCGAATACATTCCCCACGCCCTCAACCTGTACCTGCTGGGGGGCGTGGTGCTGCAATGGCTGATCGGCCCGCTGGCCGACCGCTATGGCCGGCGCCCGTTGCTGCTGATCGGCTGCGCGTTCTTCGGCCTGGCCTGCCTGGCCACCTTCTGGGTCCACGACATCGGCCTGTTCAACTTGCTGCGCCTGCTGCAAGGCATCGGCCTGGGGTTTGTGGTCACGGTGAGCTACCCGGCCCTGAACGAAGCCTTCAGCGAAGCCGACGCCGTGCGCATGATGGCCCTGCTGGCCAATATCGCCCTGCTCTCGCCTTTGCTCGGGCCGTTGGTGGGCACCTTGCTGTTGCAGTGGCTGGACTGGCGTTGGCTGTTCGTGGCCTTCGCCATTGGCGCGGTTGTGGCCTGGCTGCTGCTGTACCGGCTGATGCCGGAGACCTTGGGCGTGGAGCGCCGTGACGGCTCGCGCCTGGCATTCACGCCGATCCACCTGCTGCCACTGCTGGCCGGCTACGGCCAGTTGCTGGGCAACCGCCGCTTTGTCGCTGGCAGCGCGGCCCTGGGCCTGGTCGGTCTGCCGCTGATTGGCTGGATCGGCCTGTCGCCGGTGCTGCTGATCCACGACGAGGGGCTGAGCACCATGGAGTACGCCTTGTGGCAGTTGCCGGTGTTTGGCGGGCTGATCCTGGGCAACCTGATCATCAACCGCATTGCCGATCGCTATCCGTTGGCGGCGCTGGTGCGTGGTGCATTGTGGCCATACCTGGCCGGCCTGTGCCTGATGGGACTGGCGACATGGTACTGGCCGAGTGTGACCAGCGTGGTGGCGGGCATGTCGCTGTACGCGCTGGGGTTGGGCGTGGCCAACGCGGTGCTGTATCGCATGACGCTGTTCGCCAGCGAGCAGAGCAAGGGCCTGGTCTCGGCCATGCTGGGGATGATCACCATTGCCTTGCTGGGGTTGGGTGGGGCGCTGCTGGCGATGATTGGGGCCGGGGCCAGCTTGCTGCACTTTGCCCTGGCGGCGGGTGTGGCGGGGGCCTTGGCGCTGTGGCCGCTGTGGTTTGTGGTGGGTGGACGGCCTGGTGAGGGGGCTGTTGCTCAGTAAACTTTATTGCCTGTACCGGCCTCTTCGCGGGCTTGCCCGCTCCCACAGGGACTGCACAGCTCTCAAGGGCAGTGCTTTATCTGTGGGAGCGGGCAAGCCCGCGAAGAGGCCAGTACAGGCAATACAAACCTGTCAGGGCCGCTCGGCCGCCGAACCTTCCTCTGCAACCGGTTTGCCCGGCCCGGCCTCCTGGCGCCACTGCAGGGCAATCAGGATCAGGGTCGGCACGCCAAGGAGGGCCGTGATCAGGAAGAAGTCGTGGTAACCGAACTTCTCCACCATGACCCCCGAATAACCCCCGATCAGCCTTGGCAACAGCAGCATGATCGAGCTGAGCAACGCGTACTGGGTAGCCGAGAACTTCAGGTTGGTCAGGCTCGACAGGTAGGCAACGAAGGCCGAGGTGGCCAGGCCGGAGCTGAAGTTGTCCAGCGAGATGGTCACCACCAGCATTTGCAAGTTCGGGCCCATGTCGGCCAGCATCAGGAACAGGATGTTGGTGCCCGCGGAGGCCGCACCGCCGATGAACAGGATCGGCATGATGCCGAAGCGCACGATCAGCAGGCCGCCAACACCGGCGCCGACCAGGGTCATGATCAGGCCGAAGATCTTGCTGACGCTGGCGATCTGGTCCTTGGTGAAGCCCATGTCGATGTAGAACACGTTGGCCATCACGCCCATTACCGTGTCCGACATGCGATAGGTGGCGATCAGGCCGAGCAACAGCAGGGCCTGCCAGCGGTAGCGGGCGATGAAGTCGTTGACCGGGGTCAGCACCGGCGCGAGGCCGCGACGGCCCAGGCTCGACAGGCACGCCCATGTCAGCAGCACATAGAGGATCAGGCGCAGGAAGGCGCGGTCTTCCAGCAGCAGGTCCAGTGGCGTTGCATCACCGGAGATGACGCTGGACCAGCCGGTATTGAACATCTGGGTGAAGCTGGCCGGTACCGATACCAGCAAGATTATCAGCACGAACACCGAGGCCAGCTGGTGCACCAGCCCATAGCGCGCTGCCGACAGCTGGGTACGCATGGGTACGGGCGGTTCGCGCATGATCAGGGTGGTGAACACGGCGGGCAGCATCATCACCGCGAACATGACGTAGGTGCCGGCCCAAGCCTTGTGCAGGTAGCTGAAACCGGTGGAGCCGAACCACTCGGCGAAGAACAGGGCACCAGCCGTGGCCAGCAGGGCCGCCACGCGGTAGCCGGCCATATAGCTGGCGGCGAGTGCAGCCTGGCGCTGGTCGTCGGCGATTTCCAGGCGGTAGGCATCGACCGCGATGTCCTGGGTGGCCGAAGCGAAGGCCACCAACACCGCCAGGGCGATCAGCCAAGACAGATGCTGCTGCGGGTCGCACAGGCTCATGCCGACCAGCCCGATCACCACCAGCGCTTGCGACAGCAGCAACCACGAACGCCGGCGCCCCAGGCTGCCGAGCAGCGGCAGGCGCCATTGGTCGAGCAGTGGCGACCACACCCACTTGAAGGCGTACGCCAGGCCGATCAGGCTGGCGTAACCAATGGTCTCGCGGGCCACGCCAGCTTCGCGCAACCACACCGAAAGGGTGGAGAACACCAGCATGTAGGGCAGACCGGCGGCGAAGCCGAGCAGCAAAAGTACCAAGGTTGACGGGCTGGCATAGGCAGCAAGCGCAGCGCGCCAGGTTTTACGGGGCATGGGCCAACATCTGCCTCAAGTTTGCGAAAACAAAGCGCGCACTCTAACCGCTGTGCTCCATCGGGCGCCAGCCATGGCGCGTCATATCCACACGATTGTTGGTTACATTTACACCCTCCGCACGCAGGCGCGCCCGTTGTTCATCCCCAGACGGGGTACCCAGTGCCAGGCTCAGGCGGCCGCCTGCGCCGAGCACCCGGTGCCAGGGCAGGCGAGTGTCCGCGGGCAGTTGCCCGAGGGTACGTCCGACCCAGCGTGCCGCCCGCCCAAGCCCTGCCAGTTCGGCCAGTTGGCCATAGCTGACCACCTTGCCGGCCGGAACTTGGCCAAGTACCGAATACAGCACCGTCCGTCGGCCCTCGGCGGAGTCGAGGGCGTGCTCATATCCGTCAGACATCAGGCCCCCTCTGGGCTGCAGATGAAACCGGACCGGCGGTCTGGCAAATGAGAGTTGAACTCAACGGCATGCTCCCGGTCTTTTCTTGCTCTGGTCGTCGTTATCCGGATAATGCCCGGCTTTTTTCGCCAAATCGAACCTGTAGTCCGAAAATCATAGCCCGCTTATGTATTCTAGATCCTTGTTGTGCCTGCTTGCTGTTTCCCTCTGCGCCTCCCCGGTGTTCGCCGACACCGTATGGATGAAGAACGGTGACCGTCTCAGCGGCAAGATCAAAGTCTTCGACGGCGGCAAGCTGCTGCTGGAAACCCCCTATGGCGGTTCCATCGCCCTGGACTGGAAAGAGGTCCAGACCCTGGAGAGCGACCAGGAGATGCTGGTCAAGCAGGACGCCTACAGCGGTGAGCGCGCCAAGTCGCTGAAGGCCGCCGAGCCCGGCAAGGTGACCTTGGCCAATGGCGAGGCGCCAAAGACCGTGGAGCTGGCCAGCATCGAGCAGATCATGAAGCCCAAGCCCCTGGTCGAGGACTTCGTGTGGAAGGGCAACGTCGACGTGGCGCTGGACTACAAGCGCGCCGAGAACGACACCGACGACTACGACGTCGGCTTCAAGACCAGCGCCCGCCATGGCCGCTGGCGGCACAATGCCGAAGGCGAATACAACCGCGAGACCAAGGACGACGTCACCACCACAGACAACTGGAGTGCCGAGTATGCCCTGGACCGCTTCCTCACCGAGAAGTGGTTCTGGCAAGGGCGCATGGAGTACAAGCGCGACCGCATCGAAGACCTTGCTCGCCAGCGCACCGTGGGTACCGGCCCGGGTTACCAGTTCTGGGACAACGAACTGGGCGCGTTTTCGCTGGGGTCGCTGATCAACCGCACCGACTTCGAATACCAGGATGGCGCCAAGGACAACTTCTATTCCGCGGCGGTGAAGTGGGACTACACCCGCTACCTGATTGGCAAGAACGTGCAGCTGTTCACCAACGGCGAGTTCGCCAAGCCGCTGGGTGGCGTGGCCGATTACGCGCTGGATGCCGAGGTTGGCCTGCGCTACAAGGTCACTGAATGGGCCTCGCTCAACCTCAAGGCGGAGAAGGACATCATCACCGGTACCCGTGAGAGTGACCTGGACAAGACCCGCTATACCGCAGGCTTCGGCGTTACCTGGTAAATCTTTGCGGCCCATCGCGACACAGGATGTACGCGATCCCTTGTAGGAGCGGCCTTGTGTCGCGATGGGCTGCAAAGCAGCCCCATTGGCACTGGATCTGATAATGCTTATCTTGTCCCATCCAGCCCGATATCAGGAGCCGCCCCCAAGTGAGTACCAATGCCATCCGTCCCGCCCGGGAGCTGCTGCTCAAGGAATACCGCGGCGTGCTCTCGACCCATTCCAAGTCGATGCCCGGCTACCCCTTCGGCTCGGTCGTGCCGTACTGCCTGGACGCCCAAGGCAACCCGTTGATCCTCATCAGCCGCATCGCCCAGCACACGCACAACCTGCAGAAGGATCCCAAGTGCTCGCTGCTGGTAGGTGAGCGCGAAGCCGAGGACGTGCAGGCCGTGGGGCGCCTGACGGTGATGGCCGAGGCGCACAAGCTGGTGGAGGAGGCCGCCATCGAGGCTGCCGCCGAGCGTTACTACCGCTATTTCCCGGACGCGGCCAACTACCACAAGGCCCACGACTTCGACTTCTGGGTGCTGCAGCCGGTGCGCCACCGCTACATCGGCGGCTTCGGCGCGATCCACTGGCTCGATCAGGTGACCCTGGCCAACCCGTTCGCCGGCAAGGCCGAGACGAGCATGGTCGAGCACATGAACAACGACCACGCCAACGCCATCGCCCATTATGTGGAGCTGACCGATTTGCCACGCCATGCGCCAGCACAGATGGTCGGGGTGGACAGTGAAGGCATGCACCTGCGTATTGGCCAGGCGGTTTACTGGTTGCCCTTCCCAAGTACTTGCAACACGCCGACACAAGTCCGCGAAGCCCTGGTTTTGCTGGCTCGCGCCGACCAGTGGCCGGTTGCGACGGAGGTCGAGGGTTGAAAACCCGAGCGCACGCATCCATCTGTTGGTCTTACAGGAAGGTTCTCTTCCGACGAGGAATGCTTTGATGCGTGCTTTTCTACTGCTGTTTCTCCTGTTTCCCGTGCTGGAGCTGTTCGTCTTCGTGAAGGTCAGTGCCGCCATCGGTTTCTTCCCGGCACTGCTGCTGATCATCGCCGGCTCCGCCCTGGGTGTGCTGGTGATGCGCGTGGCCGGGCTGGCAACCGCACTGCGCGCCCGTGAAAGCCTGCAGCGTGGCGAACTGCCCGCCGAGGACATGTTCCAGGGCATGATGCTGGCCGTTGGTGGTGGCCTGCTGTTGCTGCCAGGTTTCATCAGCGACGTGCTGGGCCTGCTGTGCCTGCTGCCATTCACCCGTCATCTGGCCGCGCGCAAGATGCGCGAGCGTGCCGAGGCCCAGGCCATGCGACAGCGCGCCTTCCAGGACGACCCGTTCCAGGCCCGGCCGCGTGATGGCGGGAATGGGCCGAATGTGATCGAAGGCGAGTACGAGCGCCGCGACAAGTAATAACCGGGGGCCGCTTTGCGGCCCCAGCTTTTTGCGGGGCCAAGGCGCTAATGAAAAATTTTCTGAAGCAAGCCTTGTAATTGAATATGGCGGCCTCATGTATGTGGTCACCGCAAGGTTTCTGGTGGCAACACCAGGCATAACTCAGGTGGTTCGCCCATTGCGGGCCACCCCGGCAACGCCGGACAGCAACAACCCGCCGGTGTCGACACCGGCCGATGAAAACCACAATTTGGGAGAGATCGACAATGAAGCTTCGTCCTCTGCATGACCGCGTCGTTATCCGTCGCAGCGAAGAAGAATCGAAAACCGCTGGCGGTATCGTCCTGCCGGGTTCGGCCGCTGAAAAACCAAACCGCGGCGAAGTTGTCGCCGTCGGCACCGGTCGCATCCTGGACAACGGCGAAGTTCGCGCACTGGCCGTGAAAGTGGGTGACAAAGTGGTTTTCGGCCCTTACTCGGGCAGCAACACCGTGAAAGTCGATGGCGAAGACCTGCTGGTAATGGCCGAGAACGAAATCCTCGCCGTTATCGAAGGCTGATTTCCCCGACTTCCCGTTACTCCAAAGAATTCCAAGGATTAAACGATCATGGCTGCTAAAGACGTAAAATTCGGCGATTCCGCTCGTAAGAAAATGCTGGTTGGTGTCAACGTTCTGGCTGACGCGGTAAAAGCGACCCTGGGCCCGAAAGGCCGTAACGTGGTGCTGGCCAAGAGCTTCGGCGCTCCGACCATCACCAAGGACGGCGTTTCCGTCGCCAAGGAAATCGAGCTGAAAGACGCCTTCGAGAACATGGGCGCCCAGCTGGTCAAGGAAGTTGCTTCCAAGGCCAACGACGCTGCCGGTGACGGCACCACCACCGCTACCGTCCTGGCTCAGGCCATCGTCAACGAAGGCCTGAAAGCCGTCGCTGCCGGCATGAACCCGATGGACCTGAAGCGCGGCATCGACAAGGCCACCGCTGCCGTCGTCGCCGAGCTGAAGAACCTGTCCAAGCCATGCGCCGACTCCAAGGCCATCGCCCAGGTAGGTACCATCTCCGCCAACTCCGACAACTCCATCGGTGAAATCATCGCTGAAGCCATGGAAAAAGTCGGTAAAGAAGGCGTGATCACCGTTGAAGAAGGCTCGGGCCTGGAAAACGAACTGTCGGTCGTTGAAGGCATGCAGTTCGACCGCGGCTACCTGTCCCCGTACTTCGTCAACAAGCCGGACACCATGGTTGCCGAGCTGGAAGGCCCGCTGCTGCTGCTGGTCGACAAGAAGATCTCCAACATCCGTGAGCTGCTGCCAGTTCTGGAAGCCGTTGCCAAGGCCGGCCGCCCACTGCTGATCGTTGCCGAAGACGTTGAAGGCGAAGCCCTGGCTACCCTGGTAGTCAACAACATGCGCGGCATCGTCAAGGTTGCTGCGGTCAAGGCTCCGGGCTTCGGCGACCGCCGCAAGGCCATGCTGCAGGACATCGCCGTCCTGACTGGCGGCCAGGTCATCTCCGAAGAAATCGGCCTGTCGCTGGAAACCGCTACCCTGGAGCACCTGGGTAACGCCAAGCGCGTCATCCTGTCCAAGGAAAACACCACCATCATCGACGGCGCTGGCGCCGACACCGAGATCGAAGCACGCGTCAAGCAGATCCGTGCCCAGATCGAAGAGACTTCCTCGGACTACGACCGTGAGAAGCTGCAAGAGCGTCTGGCCAAGCTGGCTGGCGGTGTTGCCGTGATCAAGGTCGGTGCCGGCACCGAAGTTGAAATGAAAGAGAAGAAAGCCCGCGTTGAAGACGCCCTGCACGCTACCCGTGCAGCCGTTGAAGAAGGCGTGGTGCCTGGCGGTGGTGTGGCCCTGGTTCGCTCCCTGGCTGCCATTGCCGACCTCAAAGGCGACAACGAAGACCAGAACGTCGGTATCGCCCTGCTGCGTCGCGCCGTTGAAGCGCCGCTGCGCCAGATCACTGCCAACGCCGGCGACGAGCCAAGCGTTGTCGCTGACAAGGTCAAGCAAGGTTCGGGTAACTTCGGTTACAACGCTGCTACCGGCGAATACGGCGACATGATCGAGATGGGCATCCTGGACCCAGCCAAAGTCACCCGCTCGGCGCTGCAAGCTGCTGCTTCGATCGGCGGTCTGATGATCACCACCGAAGCCATGGTCGCTGACCTGCCAGAAGACAAGCCAGCTGCTGGCATGCCTGACATGGGCGGCATGGGTGGCATGGGCGGCATGATGTAAGCCAGCCTTACCCCCTGCACCATGAAAAGCCCCGGTTCGCGAGAACCGGGGCTTTTTTGTTTTCCTGTGAGGGCCATTGGGGCTGCTTTGCAGCCCATCGCGACACAAGGCCGCTCCTACAGGATTGCGCCAACACTGGGACTTGCGCTGTACCTGTGGGAGCTGGCTTGCCGGCGAAAGGGCCGCAAAGCGGCCCCTGGGTCAGGCGACGCTACGCTCGGCAGCAGGCACCTCAGCCATTCCCCGACGATACAGAACCAGGTAATACGACCCCAAGCCGATCAACCAGCAGAACACCGCCGTCCACACATTGTGCGACAGGAAGTGCGCCCCCTGCATCATCCGCCCAAGCGATAGCACCGACCCGGCGACGAAGGCCACCGTCAACGCCACCCGCGCCAGCCTCGGCTTGCGATCACGCAACATGAAGAACAGCCCGAACAGGCAGAACCCGGTGGCGGCATGCCCGCCCGGCCAGCACAGCCCGGGCTTGTCGGTCGCCGGCCGCGGCTCCAGCAGCTTGCTGTAGGTTTCCTTGCCGCCAAACTGGGTCAGGCTCCACGGGCATTGCACCTGGGTCACTTTCTTCAGCGGTGTGACAAACGCCGTGGACAGGCCCAGTGCCAGCACCAGGCAGCCCAGCTCACGGCGCCAGCCGAACAGGCGCTTCCAGAAGAAGCTGGCAGCAAAGGTCACCAGTGACATCACCCCCAGCAGGATCACCCCCTGCTTGACCCGGTCATGCAGGATGTTCTCCAGCAAATAGCTGTGGCGGCCGATGAACTGCCCGGCAGCAGGGTCGAAGAACAGGTTGGCAATGTCCATGTCGACCGATGTCAGTTCCAGCAGAATCAGGCCGATTGCGGTCGCCAGGGGTAGCCCCAGGTAAAGCCAGAAATTGATCGGGCGGGGGCGATTTGGTTGCTGCATGGCGGCTCCAGGGCGCGAAAAAGATCGGGCATTGTCGGCCGCCCGCTATCCTGTGTCCGTGAAGGATCAGTGAAAAAACCGTCAAGTGCGCTGAATTTTCCCTGGGGCTGGCACCCTGCAGGCATAGGCCTTAAGCTGCGCCTGCCGCGCACCACAGCGAGAAGCGCCGCACAGGAGAAACCGATGCGCATTCTTTTGGTTGAAGACAACCGCGATATCCTGGCCAACCTGGCCGATTACCTGGGCATGAAGGGCTACACCGTCGATTGCGCCCAGGATGGCCTGTCCGGCCTGCACCTGGCTGCCACCGAGCACTACGACCTGATCGTGCTCGACATCATGTTGCCGGGCATCGACGGCTACACCCTGTGCAAGCGCCTGCGCGAAGACGCCCGCCGCGACACGCCGGTGATCATGCTCACCGCCCGCGACCAACTGGACGACCGCCTGCAGGGCTTCCGCTCCGGTGCCGACGATTACCTGCTCAAGCCCTTCGCCCTGTCGGAGCTGGCTGCCCGCATCGAAGCGGTGTTGCGCCGGGCCCAGGGCGGCGGGCGCCGCACCTTGCAGGTGGCCGATCTCAGTTATGACCTGGACACCCTCGAAGTCACCCGCCAGGGCCGCCTGCTCAAGCTCAACCCTGTCGGCCTCAAGCTGCTGGCGGTGCTGATGCAGAAAAGCCCGCACGTATTGCGTCGCGAAGTGCTGGAAGAAGCCCTTTGGGGAGATGATTGCCCTGACAGCGACAGCCTGCGCAGCCACGTGCACCAGCTGCGCCAGGTGATCGACAAGCCGTTTGAAAAACCGCTGCTGCATACCGTCCATGGCGTCGGCTATCGCCTCGCCGAGGGCCGTGATGGAGTTTAAGCAAAGCCTTGCCCAGCGCATCATCATCGCCTTTGCCCTGATGAGCGCGCTGGTGGCCGGGGCCTTCGCCTTTGGCATCGTCGGCACCGTGCACCTGGTCGAAGAGCGGCTGATTTCGTCGGTGCTGGGCGGTGACCTGCAGCGCCTGCTGCGCATGGACAGCGTCAGCGACTGGAGCCACCGCCCCCGCCCCGACCAGCTGTTCTATTTCAGCGGCGGGCGCGACGACTTCGAACTTCCCAAGGACCTGCGCCATCTTGACCGCGGCTTCCACGAGGTATTCCGCGATCAATTGTCGTACCACGCCATGGTCGAGATCGTTGATGGCCGTCGCTATGTGCTGTTGCAGGACCAGAGCGACTTCGAAGAGCGCGAGCGCTTGCTGTTCGCTGTGGTGGTGGTGGGCTTCGTGCTCAGCCTGGTACTGGCGGTGATCCTCGGCTGGCTGGTGGCGCGCCGGGTGATGGCGCCGGTGATCCGCCTGGCGCGCCAGGTACGCCACCGTGACCAGTTGCTGGGGCTGGCCCCGCCGCTGGCACCGGACTATGCCGCGGACGAAGTCGGCCAGCTGGCGGTAGCCTTCGACGATACCCTGGGCCGCCTGCGCGATGCCCTGACCCGCGAACGGTTGTTCACCAGCGACGTCAGCCATGAATTGCGCACACCCTTGATGGTGCTGGCCACCTCGTGTGAGCTGCTGATGGAAAACCCGACGCTGGACGCCCGCTCGCGCAGCCAGGTGGAGCGTGTGGCGCGGGCCACGGAAGAAATGCGCGAGCTGGTCAAGACCTTCCTGATGCTGGCCCGGGCACAGCGCGACGAGGGTGCGGTGGCATCGCGGGCCACCCTGCGGGAGGTGGCTGACGAACTGGTCGGGGTTTGGCGCGACACCATCGAGCAGAAGGGCCTGGCCTTGTATTACGATGGCCGCGTCAGTGCCAGCCCGGTACTGTACAACGCCACCTTCCTGCAGTCGGTAATGGGCAACCTGCTGCGTAATGCCGCGCACTACACCGACAGCGGCTACATCCGCCTGAGCCTGGAAGCCAACGGCTTCAGCGTGGAGGACAGTGGCGTGGGTATCCCGGAGGAACAGCGCGAGGCGATGTTCCGGCCGTTCGTGCGCGGCGATGAGCGGCGCGGTGAGGGCCTGGGCCTGGGCCTGTCGTTGGTACAGCGCATCTGCGATGACCAAGGTTGGCATGTCACCCTGACATCAACCTTGCCACACGGCTGCCGTTTCGTGGTCGACCTGAGCAATACCGCAGTCAAGGGCGATCCGGAGGCTTTGGTCGAGTAATCTGTTGTTACAGGCCATTCGCCGCTCAACATATTTTTCACATCAGCATGACCTGATTCCTACGCTTACTTACCTAATGTGGGTGGAATGGAGTCAGGAGATGCCCAATGCGTAGCCCCATCAAGCTTGAATTTTCCGAGAAGTACGACAAAGAACATGCCCGCGAGTACTTTCTCAAGCACCAGGATGGCCTTGCGCGACGCCTTTCTCACAAGCGTGATGAGCAACTGGCGCGTCGTGCCTTGGCATTGGCTGGTGAGCCTGGGCTGGTCCTCGACCTGCCATGCGGTGCTGGCCGCTTCTGGCCGTTGCTGGCAGAAAAGCCCAACCGGGTAATCATCGGCGCCGACAACTCAGAAGCGATGATCGAGACAGCCTGTACCGCGCAAGCGCCAGAGGTGGTGGCACGGGTACGCCCTTTGCAGACTTCGGCATTTGCCATCGACTTGCCGGACAATTCGGTGGACAGCATCTTCTGCATGCGCTTGTTCCACCACATCGGCGAAGCGGCGCACAGAAAGACCATTCTTTCGGAATTTCAACGGGTTAGCCGTGATAGTGTGATCCTGTCATTGTGGGTGGATGGTAATTTCAAAGCATGGCGCCGGAAAAAACTGGAACAGCGCCGCAGGTCCAGGAAGGGCGACGAGGACAATTACCAGAACCGGTTTGTGTTACCGGCCGACACGGTCGAAGAAGAATTCCGAGCCGCCGGCTTCAGAATCCAGGAACGCCTCGACTTCCTACCGTTCTATGCCATGTGGCGGGTATATGTATTGCGTAAGGGGTAGTGTTTGATGGCTGTAGCCCAGAGCGGGGAGTCGCGGTTCGATTTTTACTGGCGCCAGCAGGGCGAGTGGGTCGAGGAGCCTAACCAGCGCCGTGGTGGCGAGAGCGGTGTGCAACGCCTCGACGATGGCAATGGCAAGCTGCTGTATGCCAAGCGCCAGGTCGGGCATATCTACCGTAGCCTGCTGCACCCTTTCGGCCGGCCGACCGTATTGCGTGAGCTCGATGCGTTGAACAGCTTCGAGCAACTGGGCGTGCGTGTACCACGCATCGTCTTCTGTGGCGCCGAACGTGGTGCCGACAAGCAGTGGCGTGCGCTATTGGTGAGCGAAGCACTCGACGGTTTCGTCGAACTCGATACCTGGCATGCCGAAGGTGCCCGCGAGCGTTACCCGCAGGTGGTGCATGAGCGCATGCTCAAGGACCTGGCGGACAACCTGGCGCGCATGCACCTGGGGCACTGGCAGCACGGTTGCCTGTATGGCAAGCATGTGTTCGTCAAGGTGATTGGCGAGGGCGAGCAGGCCCGGGTCGAAGTCGCGCTGCTGGACCTGGAAAAATGCCGTCGGCGCATCAGCTGCCAGCGTGCGGCGGGCAATGACCTGCGCCAGCTGCGCCGCCATTCGTCGATGAATGACGCGGAATGGCAAACACTGCTCTATTTTTACCAGATGGCGTTTGGCAGCGCTGTCAAAGGGTTAGGGCAATGAAACTAGAAATAGCTCGAGCTTTGTTCCTGGTAGCTGGCCTGGCGGTGACCACCGTGGCGGTGGCTGCCTGGGAGGAGCCGAGGCCGACGGTGTTCAGCAAGGCCGAACTGGCCGACCAGTGCGCGTTGCCGCGGGAAATGAAACCGCAGCAACAAGCCGAGGCCGCGCCGGATCAGGACCTGTTGCTGTTCCTGTTCGGCATGCGCCAGGGGTTGCGGCCGTTCGGTTGAACCCGGTGTAGATGGAAATGCCAGAGGCCTCGGGATTGCGGGGCCTCTGGCATTTTTGCATTTGCCTCGCCGGCCTCTTCGCGGGCTTGCCCGCTCCCACAGGTATGGCACCGGTCCTGAAACTGGTGCCGCACGTGTGGGAGCGGCCGAGCCCGCGAAGAGGCCTGTTCAGGCAACCGATGTTTCCCTGGCAACCGCCTTGTGCGCCAGCAGGGTGTAGATACAAGGCAACACGAACAGGGTAAACAGCGTGCCGATCGACATCCCGGTGGCAATCACCGTACCGATGTCAAAGCGGCTGACTGCCCCCGCACCAGTCGCCAGGATCAGCGGTACCATGCCAAAAACCATCGCCGCCGTGGTCATCAGCACCGGCCGCAGGCGAATCGCCGCGGCTTCCTCGATCGCTTCGCGCACACTCATGCCGCGCTCCTCACGTAACTGGTTGGCGAACTCGACAATCAGGATGCCGTGCTTGCTGATCAGCCCAATCAGTGTCACCAGCCCGACCTGGGTGTAGATGTTCATGCTCGATACGCCAAGGAACAGTGGCAGCAGCGCGCCACAGATCGACAACGGCACCGTCACCAGTATTACCAGTGGGTCGCGGAAGCTTTCGAACTGCGCCGCCAGCACCAGGAAGATGATCGCCAATGCCAGGCCGAAGGTCACCCACAGCGCGCTGCCTTCCTGGACGTACTGGCGCGCCACGCCGGCATAGTCGAAGGCGAAACCTTCCGGAGCCTCCTCGCGGGCGATGCCCTGTACGGTCTGCAGCGCCTCGCCCAGGCTGACCATGGGCACGCCCTGGATGATCGCCGAGTTCAGCTGCTGGAACTGGTTGAGCTGGCGCGGGCGGGCGCGGTCGGTAAGGGTGATCAGGGTGGATAGCGGCAGCAGTTGGCCCTGGTCGTTCTTCACGTAGTAGTTGTTCAGCCAGCCGGGGTTGTCGCGGTAAGGCCGCTCGACCTGGGCAATCACCTTGTAGCTGCGGCCTTCGAGGGTGAAGCGGTTGATTTCCGCCTCGCCCAGCAATGTCGCCAAGGTGCTGCCCAAGGTGTCCATCGACACCCCCATCTGCGCCGCCTTGGCCCGGTCGATATCCACCACCACCTCGGGCTTGTCGAAGGCCAGGTCGATGTCGAGGAAGGCGAACTTGCCGGATTCCTGGGCGCGGGCCTTGATGCGCTGGGCCACATCCAGCAGTGCCGGGTAGTCGCCAGCGCTGTTGATCACGAACTGGAATGGCAGGCCCTCGCCGGTGCCGGGCAGCGACGGCAGGTTGAAGCCGAAGATCTGCAGGCCACTGATTTCTTCGAGCTTGCTCTGCACCAGCGGCAGCAGCTCCATCTGCGTGCGCTCGCGCTCGTTCCAGGGCTTGAGCAGGAAGCCGCCGATGCCGGTCTGCACGCCATTGAAACCGTTGATCTGGAACGACGAGTAATACTCCGGGAAAGCCTTGAACAGCGGGGTGAATTCGTCGGTATAGGCGTTGAGGTAATCAAGGTTGGCCGGCTGCGGCGAACTGCTCATCATGAAAATCACCCCCTGGTCTTCGTTGGGCGCCAGTTCGTTCTGGGTGAACTTCAGCAGTACCGGAATCAGGCACAGAATGATCACGGCAAACACCAGCACGACGGGCCGGCTGTCGAGGGTGGTGTGCAGCAGGCGCTGGTAGCGCACCTTCAGGCGTTCGAACAGCACGTCCAGGCGGTGGGCAAGGCCGCTGGGGTTCTGTTCCTGACGCAGCAGCAGCGCGCACATCATCGGTGACAGGGTGAGGGCAACGATGCCGGATATGATCACCGCACCCGCCAGGGTCAGGGCAAATTCCTTGAACAATGCGCCGGTCAGCCCGGTGAGGAAGCCGATCGGTGCATACACCGCCGCCAGGGTGATGGTCATCGACACCACCGGCATGGCGATTTCGCGGGCGCCCTCGAGGGCGGCGTCGAACGGCGACTTGCCTTCTTCCATGTGCCGGTGGATGTTTTCCACCACGACGATCGCGTCGTCCACCACCAGCCCGATGGCCAGCACCATTGCCAGCAGGGTCAGCAGATTGAGCGAATAGCCCATCATCTGCATGAAGAACAGCACGCCGATCATCGACAGCGGAATGGTCACCACCGGAATCAGCACCGAACGCAGGGCACCGAGGAACAGGAACACCACCACGATGACGATCAGTACAGCTTCGCCGAGGGTCTTGATCACTTCGTCGATGGAGGCCTGGATGAAAAGCGTGGCGTCATAGGCGATCGATACCTTCAGCGCCGAGGGCAGCTGGCTTTCCAGCTCGGGCATGATGCGCCGCACTTCCTTGATGACGTCCAGCGGGTTGGCGGCTGGTGTGGCCTTGATGCCGATGTACACCGATGGGGTGCCGTCGAACGAGCTGACCGTATCGTAGTTTTCCGCCCCCATCTCGACCCGCGCCACATCGCCAAGCAGCACGCGGCTGTCGCCACTGGTCTTGACCGGCAGGGCGGCGAACGCCTCGGCCGACTTCAGCTCGGTGCTGGCGTTGATGCTGGTGACCACGTATTCACCCTTCACCTCGCCGGCCGCGGAAAGGAAGTTGTAGCGGCGCACGGCATTGGTCACGTCGATGGCAGACAGGCCATAGCCCGCCAGTTTCACCGGGTCGATCCAGATGCGCATGGCGAACACCTGGTTGCCGAGGATTTCCGCTTCGGCCATGCCCGGCAGGGTCGCCAGCTTGGGCTGGATCACCCGCGACAGGTAGTCGGTGATTTGCGGGTTGCTCATCTCTTTGCTGTAGAAACTGATGTACATAAGCGCCGAAGCATCGGCGGCTTCCTTGCTCAGTACCGGGTCTTCGGAGTCCTGGGGCAGCTTGTTGCGCACTTCGTTGGCCTTGGCCAGCAGTTCGGTGAACAACCGGTCGCTGTCGGCGCCGATGCGGGCGTAGATGGAAATGATCGAGAAGTTCTGTCTGCTCACCGAGGTCATGTAGTCGATACCTTCGGCGCTGGCCAGACTTTGCTGCAGCGGCTGGGTGATATAGCCCTGGATGGTCTCGGCGTTGGCGCCGGGGTAGGCGGTGGTTACCGTGATCAGGGCATTTTCCATTTGCGGGTACTGGCGGATCTGCAGCTTGTTCCAGGCCTGGAAGCCCAGCAGCAGGATCAGCAGGCTCACCACGCTGGCCAGCACCGGGCGGCGGATGAACGGGTCGGTGAACGCCATGCCAGCCTCCTGTCAGTCCTTGCCCGGCGTGCCCTGTGCGGGCTTGAGGGCTTTGTCCTGGCCGATGCGGATCGCGGCGCCGGGGGTGAGCTTCAGTTGGCCGGCGGTGACCACCTGTTCCCCGGCCTGCAGGCCCTTGCTGACCACCACCACGCCGTCACGGCGCTCGCCGGTCTGCACCGCGCGCTGCTCGGCGGTGAGCTGCGGCTGGCCCTTGTCGTCGTTTAGTGGCTTGCCGTCCTTGTCCTTTTTCGGCGTTGCGACATACACCGAGTTGCCATACAGGGTGTAGGTGATGGCGCTTTCCGGCACCACCACTTGTGGCTGCGGGTTGGGTAACAGGATCAGCAGGCTGGCGAACATGCCCGGCAGCAGCTTGCTGTCCGGGTTGGCCATGGTTGCGCGCACCAGCAGGTTGCGCGTGGTTTCCTCGACCTTGGGGTTGATGGCGCTGAGGCTGGCGGGGAAGGTCTGGCCCGGGTAGGCGGCCACCTGCACCAGCACCTGCTGGCCCAGGCTGAGGTGCGGCAGGGCCTGTTCCGGTACGTTGAAGTCGACGTAGAGGCTGGATGTGTCCTGCAGGGTGGCGATCACCGTGCCGGCGGCCAGATAGTCGCCGACGTCCACTTGGCGAATGCCGATGGTGCCGCTGAACGGAGCGCTGATGCTCTTCTTGGTCTTCGATGCCTTGAGCTGGTCGACCACCGCCTGATTGCGCCGGTACTGGGCGGTGAGGCGGTCGAATTCGCCGCGGGAGATGGCCGAGTCGCCGACCAGCTGGCTGCCACGGCCGAAATCTACCTTGGCCAGGCCCAGGTCGGCCTGGGCGGTGCCGAGCAGGGCGGTTTCCTGGTCGTCGTTGAGTTGCAGCAACAGTTGCCCGGCCTTGACCTGCTGGCCTGAGTCGAAATGCAGGGCCTTGACGATGCCTTCCACTTCCAGGCTCAGCTCAACGCCCTGTAGCGCCTTGAGGCTGCCGACAGCGGGCAGGCGCTCTTGCCACGGGCGCTGTTCGGCCAAGGCGGCCGCCACGGTGATGGGCGGCTTGGGGGCAGTGAACATCTGGATCTGCTGGTAGATCGAAAAGGCTTTGTAGCCCCCCAGGGCCAGCACGATCAGCAGAACCACGGCCAACATGATCAGCATGCGGCGGCGCAGCATAGGTCCGGTTCCTTGGATGCGGTTGTTATTCGCTTAGACACGACAACGGGCGATCCTGCCCACGTGTGGATGGGGGAAGTATTGACTGTTTTTGGAGGGAAGGGGAGCGGAATGCCTGGGCTGCCCCCTTAGTGGAAAAATCCGCTCCAACGGGGACGACGTAGTCAGTGGGTTGCGCGGCCCCCTGTGGGAGCGGCTTTAGCCGCGAAGAGGCCGATGAAGGCAGCAGAAAAATCAGACCAGATGCAGGTGGTTGTCCCAGAAACCGGACGGCAGGTTCATCGGTTGCCCGACCAGCTCGGCCTTGCGGCAATCATAGAACCGGCAGCGGCCCTGCCCGGAGGTGACGACAAAGCCGTCCTGTACCGCGCCCACCCCCGCGCAATCGGGCATTGGCGCATCCAGCCGCACCGCGCCGCTGTCCAGGTCCCAGACGAACAGGCGGTTGGCCCGTGGCGCGGTCAGCGCGACCAGCCGCAGCTCGCTGTGGATAGCCACGCTGGCGGTGTACTGAGCCATGGCCTGCAACTGCCGCTCCGGTACCGGGAAGGCCTTGAACGGCTCGCCAGGGCGCTTGATCGCCAGCAATTCGGCGGTTTCATCGGCATCGCCCATGAACTGCTGGCAGGCGGCGATGGTGCCATCGCTGCCCACCGCCAGGTGGCGCACGCTGTTCATCTGCTGGGCCAGGGTTTCCTTGCTCAGCAGGGTGCCGTCGCGCTGCATCAGCACCAGGCTCGGTTCCATGGCGTCGAGGTTCATCTCCACCCGGCTTTCGGCTTCGGTGCGGATACCACCGTTGGCCACGATCAGCGTTTCGCCGTCCGGCAGCCAGGCCACTTCGTGCGGGCCGATGCCGTGGGTCGGAATCTCCCCGCTGTGCACCAGGCGCTCGCCTTCGAAGCGGTACACGCCGAGTACGCCACGCCCCGGGTCGGTGGTGTCGTTCTCGGTGGCATACAGCCATTCGCCACCCTTGTGGATGACCGCGTGGCCGTAGAAGTGCCGGTTCGGCTGCGAGGTGACGGTTTGCAGCAGGCGCCCGTCGCGCAGGTCGACCAGGTAGCTTTCGGTGCCGGGACGGCGGGCGACGAACAGGGCGATCGGCAGGTCCGGGTGATGGATGATGGCATGGCAACGTTGGGCGACCTGGGTGCTGAACACCTGGGTGCCGTCCAGGCGGAACCCGACCGCATAGTGCTTGCCGTCGCCGTCGTCACGCGCCGACAGCAGCAGGGGCTCGCTGCCTTTGTTGCGGAACAGGCTCCAGCCGCCCAGGGTGAGGGCGCTGAGCAATACGCTACCGAGTTTGAGGGCCTGGCGTCGCAGCATGATCAGTCACCGTCGTTGGCATTGAAGCCCAGCTGGATGTTCAACGCCTTGGCCAGCTCGCCTTCGTGCAGGCGGTGGACGGCGTTGAGGCTGTCGTAGATCTGGTTCAGGGTTTGCTGGCCAGCGTCGTCGGCCAGCAGCTCGCCCAAGGTTTTCTGGTTGTCGGCCAGCAGCTTGAGCGAGGCAGCGTAGGCGGCGTCGATCTTGTCTGCCAGGGCTTTCTGATCGCTGGACAGCAAGCCGCGCAGGCCTTGGTTGTCGACCCCGACCCAGACCGCTTCGGCGGCCTTGAGGCTGGCCTCCAGGCTCTTGAGCGAGCTGTGGCTGCGCCAGGCTTCGGCCTGCAGTGGCTGTGGAATGCCCTTGCTCTGGCGGCCCATCGGCGCACCGAGCTTTTTCTTCAGGCTGTCCAGGGCGGTGACCTGGGCGCGCAGCAGGTCGGCGATGGCCTCGTGGGAGTCGGCGTAGCGCTGGTTGGGGAACTTGGTCATCTGCGAGAGCATGCCGTCGGTGCTGTTCCAGCCCTTGAGGATCTCTTCTGCCAGGGTTTTCTGGTGTTCACCGATGGCCACCAGCAACGGGCAGTAGCGGGCTTTCTGGTCGGCAGTGGCGATGTCCGGCTTGCTGTCGAACAGAATGTATTCGTAGGCCGACAGGCCACGCACCACCACGCTGGCCTTGCCCAAGGCCGCGGCATCGACCGGCTGGTCTGCGTTGACCAGCTGCTCGACCTGGCGGCCGACCAGGTTCTTCTTGTCGGGCCAGAACTGTACCTGCCAGGCGCGGTTGCCTTCGGCCAGCGGGCCGACCAGCAGCGGTTGCAGCTCGGCCCAGGCCTTTTGCGCGTTGAGGAAGTCGGCACGGGCCTTGTCCAGGGTTTCCTTGCCTTCGCAGTAGGCCAGGGCGCTGGCGGCCAGCGTGCGGTCGGCTTCGACCCAGCGGCTGTAGGTGGGCAGGATCACCTGCTTGGCGATGGCAGCGGAGGTCACGGCTTGCGGGTCCTGCGGCGAGCAGGCGCCGAGGGCGAGTGCGGCGAGGCTGGTGAACAACAGTTTGGGTCGGAACATGCCCGGCTCCTTTGCGCTTTTTAAAGTGAGTTCAGGAAAGCCAGCAACGCGGCACGCTGCTCGGCATTGAAAGTGAGTACGAAATTGCGTGCCGACTCGGCCTCGCCACCGTGCCAGAGCACGGCCTCGAGCAGGTTGCGGGCGCGGCCGTCGTGCAGGAACTGGCTGTGGCCACTGACCGTTTCGCTCAGGCCGATGCCCCACAGTGGCGGGGTGCGCCAGTCCTGGCCGTTGGCGGCGAATTCGGTGCGCTCGTCGGCCAGGCCCGGGCCCATGTCATGCAACAGCAGGTCGCTGTAAGGGCGGATCAACTGGTTGGCCAGCTCCGGCTCGGCGGCATTGGCGGCTGTGGTGAACTGCGGTGTATGGCAGCCCTGGCAGCCGGCCTGGTAGAACAGGTTCTTGCCCGCCAGCACCTGCGGCGAGCCCACGTCGCGTCGGGCCGGTACGGCCAGGTTGCGCGTGTAGAAGGTAACCAGGCGCAGGATGTTGTCGCTGACCTCCTTTTCGCCATCGGCACCGTCGCCGTTGGGCGCGGCCAGGCAGTCGGACTGCGCCTGGGTGCAGTCATCGTTGGGCTGCAGGGTGGTGGTCAGGCCCATGTCGCCGACAAAGGCATGCACGTTCTGCTGGTTGACGTTGGGCTGCCCGGCCTTCCAGCCGAAGCGGCCGACCACGGTTTTGCCCTGGGCGTCATCCCACACCCGGTTGGCCCGGCCGCGGATGCCGTCGCGGTTGCGGTCGTCGGGATCCTCGTTGGCCAGCAGGTCGGCCTCGGGGATGGCTTCGAGCAGGCCCAAGCCGATCATCGGCGGCGCCACCCGCGCCGAAAAGCGCGTGTCGGGGTGCATCACGCCATAGCCGAGCTGGGTGATCTGCAGGGCCGGCTTGCGCAGCTCGACCTGGTGGCCATCCTCGAACGACACCGTTTCGCTGGTGTAGCTGACCCGCACCTTGCCTTCCGGCGTCACGCCGGGGATGGCCATGTCCTGCAGCTGGGTGCCATAGACCGGCTCCGGCACCACGCCGAGACGTTCGACCACCTTGGCCAGGTAGGGCTGGTCGGGGATCGACAGGCGTACCAGCATCGATACGGCGTTGCTGTCGCCCGGCTCTGGCGGGTGGCCGCGGCCGTCGCGCACGTGGCAGTTCTGGCAGGCATTGGTATTGAACAGCGGCCCCAGGCCGTCACGTGCGGTGGTAGTGGACGGGGCGATCACCCAGGGGTTGCGGAAGAAACTGTTGCCTACGGCGAAATCCAGGCGCCGCTCGGGCGAGAGGTTGGCCGAGGGCAGGGAATAGGCATTGCGGTCAGTGCGCTGCACGGTGGCTTTGCCGCCCGACAACGCTTCGCCGGGCTCGGCCTGGGTGAAACGCGGGGCGTCATCGCAGGCGGCAAGGGCAAAGGCCAGCAGCAGGGGGGAGAGTCGGGACAGCGACAAGGACATCGAAAATCCTGGGCGTGAGCGAAAAACCGGCGTGCAAGCTTAGCAGGGTGAGGGAGTTTGAATAAGAGCAATTTGCAATTGCTGGATGAAATCGGTGTCAGTTGGCCATGGTTTGTGGTTGCCTGGTTGGGCCCTATCGCCGGCAAGCCAGCTCCCACAGGTACCCCACAGCCTCTGAGCCCAGTTGGGAACCTGTGGGAGCTGGCTTGCCGGCGATAGGGCCGGAAGCAAAAAAGGCGACCCGAAGGCCGCCTCTTTCAGAACCGCTACAGCAGGATCAGAACTCGTGATCCGCGGTATCCGGGTTCAGGTTGGCAATGCCCAGCTTGCCCGCGGCCTGCTCGATCGCACCGGTCTGCTTGACCAGGGAGGCGATGGCGTCACGCACGATCTGGTTGCCGGCTGCGTTGTCGGCAGCGATCAGCTGGTCGTAGTGCTCGCCCTTGAGCGCGTGGTCGACGATCACCTGGATCTTGGCTTCGGTGGCTTCCAGGTCGGCCTTGAGGGTGGCGTCGGCAGCCGGGTCTACCTTGGCCACCAGCGACGACAGGCTCGGGCCGGTCACCTTGCTGCCGTCCGGGCGGGTGTACTCGCCCAGATAGACGTTACGGATGCCCTTGGCATCGTAGAAGTGCGAGTAGTGGGTGTTGTCGCTGAAGCAGTCGTGCTCGTCTTCCGGCGAGTTGGCCTCCAGCGAAACCTTCATGCGCTCGCCAGCCAGTTCGCCCAGCGACAGGCTGCCCATGCCGAACAGCATCTTGCGCAGGCCGTCGTTGACCGACTCGGCTTCCAGCTTGGCGCGGTAGTTGTCGGCAACGTTCGGTGCCCAGTTGCCGACCATCTCTTCGAGGTCCTTGACCAGCAGGTCGGTGACCGCTTTCAGGTAGGCACGGCGGCGGTCGTTGTGGCCACCGGTGGCGCCTTTGCCTTCCAGGTAGTCCGACGCCGGACGGTTGCCCGCGCCCGGGCCGGTGCCGTTCAGGTCCTGGCCCCAGAGCAGGAACTCGATGGCGTGGTAGCCGGTGGCGACGTTGGCTTCAGAGCCGCCCAGTTCGTTCAGGCTGGCCAGCTTCTCGGGGGTGATGTCCTTGACGTCGATCTTCTCTTCGCCCACCTGGATCTCGGTGTTGGCGATGATGTTGGCGTTGGCCGCCGGGTTGCCCAGGGCGTGCTCATAGCTCTTGTCGACGTAGTCGATCAGGCCTTCGTCCAGCGGCCAGGCGTTCACCTGGCCTTCCCAGTCGTCGATGATGGTGTTGCCGAAGCGGAATACTTCGCTCTGCAGGTACGGTACGCGCGAGGCGACCCAGGCTTCCCTGGCTGCTTTCAGAGTTTCGTCGTTCGGCTTGGCCAGGAACGCGTCGACTGCGGTCTGCAGGGTCTTGGCGGTGCTCAGCGAGTCGCTGTACACGGCGTAGACCAGCTCAGCGTAATGCTTGACCACGGCTTTGCCGGCGGCTTCGTCGACAGCCCCGGGCGCTGCAGCGGTGGTGCTGGCGGCAGCAGGTGCCTGGGCTTGCGGCGCGGCGGCCTTGTCGTCCTTGCCTTCACCGCAACCGGCGAGAGCGATGGCAATGGCCAGCAGACTGGCGGAGGCCAGAGGCATTCGAATCATTATTGGTTTCCTGCGTCGTGTGGTTGGACCAAGGGGTGGACGGTGCGCCGTGGCACGCGAAACGACAACATCATGCGAAAGATTTGCATTTGCTGTAAAGGGGGCGGGCATGCAATTCGTGTAAATGCCGGTCACGGGCTGTAATCGGGCAGGCGGCTCAGAACATCGAAACCTGGTTTCGCTGTGCCTGCTTGAGGAAGTTGGTCAGCTCACGGGCCGACAGCGGCTTGCTGTAGTGGTAGCCCTGGCCCTCGTGGCAGCCCTGGGCGACGATGTAGGTTTCCTGTTCGGCGGTTTCCACGCCTTCGGCGATTACCTGCATCCCCAGGCTCTTGCCCAGCTGGATGATGGCGCGGACGATGGTGGCGTCGTCATCGTCGTCCAGCAGGTCCTGGACGAAGCTCTTGTCGATCTTGATCTTGTCCAGCGGCAGCGATTTCAGGTAGCTGAGCGACGAGTAGCCGGTGCCGAAGTCGTCGATGGCAATCAGTGCTCCGGAGCGGCGCAGGCTCAGCAGGTGCTGGGCGGCGGTGCTGATGTCTTCCATCAGGCCGGTCTCGGTGACTTCCAGTTCCAGGCTGCGTGGTGGCAGGCGGTAAGCCTGCAGCAGGTTGTTGACCACCCGCGGCAGCTCGTTGTGGTGCAGCTGTACGGTGGACAGGTTGACCGCCATGCGCAGGTCGCTGAAGCCCATGTCGTGCCATTCGCGCAATTGCCGGCAGGCCTGGTCGAGCACCCATTCGCCGATGCCGATGATGCTGTCGTTCTGTTCGGCCAGGGGGATGAACTGGTCCGGGGGCACCATGCCCAGCTCCGGATGTTGCCAGCGCAGCAGTGCTTCGACACCGACCACGCGGTGGTCGCGGTAGCTGATCTGTGGCTGATACACCAGGTACAGCTGGTTGCGTGGCAGGGCTTCGCGCAGGTCCTTTTCCAGTTCGCGACGGCGGCGCATCTCGCTGTCGACGCTGGCGATGTAGAACTGGTAGCGGTTGCGCGAACGGGCCTTGGCCAAGGTCATGGTCTGTTCGGCTTTCTGCAGCAGCTTCTCGGTGCTGTCGCCGTCTTCCGGGAACAGGGTGATGCCGATGGTGGCGCGCAGGCGGATCTGCTGGTGGTGGTCGAGGTCGAACGGCACTTCCAGGTCGTCGAGGATACTCTGCGCCAGTTCGGCGGCCTCGTAGGGCTGCTCGATATTGGCCTGCACCAGGGCGAACTGGTCACCGCCCAGGCGTGCCAGGGCGCCCAGTCGGCCGCTGTGGGCGCGCAGGCGGTCGGCCAGGGCCAGCAGCAACTGGTCGCCGACCTGGTAGCTGAACTGCTCGTTGATGCCCTTGAAGTCGTCCAGGCCTACGCATAACACCGCCACGCGGTGTTGCAGGCGGCCACCGTCGACGAGGATCTTGTCCAGTTGCTGCTGCAGTTGCTGACGGTTGGGCAGGCCGGTGAGGAAGTCATACTGGGCCATGCGTTGCAGGCTGTTTTCCGCCTCGTGACGCAGGTGGGTGTTGCGCTCGATCGAGGCCAGCAGCTGGTTGGCGGTATTTACCCACAGGCCCAGCTCGTTCTTCTCGTGGCCCTTGAGCAGCGGCAGCTGGTGCTGGCTTGGGCGGTCGGGGTTGATCTGGGTGAGGTGCTCGATGATCTTCGACAGCGGTTTGGTCAGCAGCCAGTGGTAGACCAGGTACAGTACCAGGCCCATGGCCAGGGCCCGCAGCACACCGGAGATGAAGATGATCACAGCGTTGATCAGGAAGTCTTCGCCGTAGGACGAGGTGTCGAGGGTGATGCTCAGGTCGCCGTAGTATTCGCTGTAGGGGCCGCGGCCGACCAGTTGCGTGCTGTAGGTACGTTCCTGGCCGAGGATCAGGTCGGTCAGCCAGCGCATGGACATGTCCTGCAGCGGGCGGGACTTTTCTGCGAGCATGGTTTCGTTGGGGTGGCCAATGGAGGCCATGCGTACCGATTCGTCCTGGAACAGGCCTTCCATCACCTGCATGCCCATTTCGCGGTCGAGGCTATATACCGCCTGGGTCGAGGGGTCGCGGAACATGTCGAGGATGCGTTGGGCATCGCTGTTCACGGCTTGGCGGATCTTGTAGGTGTCGTAGACGATTTGCGCACAGCTGAGCACGACACCGACCGCTAGCGCCGACAGCAGCACGACCCTGAGCAACTTGACCGACAAGCTGTTCCGCAATTCCAGCTTCAATGGGGGTTTCCTTAATCCATGCGCATGGCATCATTTTGCCATCAACGATGACGATACACTATCGGCCGACCATCAGAAGTGTATCGGTTGCCTGACCCCGCAACTTGAATGCGCTGTAACGATCTTCCAGAGGTTTGATGTTAGCGTGGTATGCGGGCTGAGCAAGCGTTTTGCGGGTGGGGCGTGGATGAAAACCGTGTCGACCGCTTCGCGGGCAAGCCCGCCCCCTCAGGTATGGCACATTCCTCCAAATAGAGTAGCGCCTGTGGGGCGGGTCTGATTTGCACGCCGCTGGAGAAGCGGACGGGTCCCTGCGATGAACGGCAACTACCACCCGACGGCGCACGGCGCGCCATCGGCTGTCGATGATTGGTTGAATGCGGGTATGGCGGCGCCTGGCCTTCAGTGCCGACCAGCGCCTTTAGGCAGCGCGCGCGCTATTTTTCCGGCAGCGCCCAGGCAATGATGCTGTCACCCAGCTTGGTCGGAATCCGGTCATGCCCGCCAACCACGGCAACCACGTACTGGCGTCCTTGGCTGATGTAGGTGAGGGGCGAAGCCTGATTGCCGGCCGGTAGGCGCTCTTCCCACAGCAATTCACCACTTTCGCTGTTGTAGGCGCGCATGAAACGGTCGATGGCAGCGCCAATGAAGGTCACGCCTCCTGCTGTAGCTACGCCAGTGGCGTCGCTCGGAGTGCCGATTTCGAAGCGCAGTTTCGAGGCGATGCCCAAGGGTCCACTGTCATAGCCGGTGCCGAACGGGCGGCTCCAGCGCACTTCACGTGTGCGCAGGTCGATAGCGGAGATGAACCCCCAGGGTGGTGCGATGCACGGCTGTTCCAGCGCTGACATCCATGGGTCCTTGATTGCCCCGAACGGCAGACCGGCCTGGACGCGGAACCCCTGGTTATTGCCCGGCGACTCCTGGAACGACTTGGCATTGATCGCATCGAGCTGTTCGCGTGGAACCAGCCCCTGCATGTACGGCAACCGCTGGTTATTGATGATCAGCAGGCCTCGCTGCAGGTCCACCATCACTCCGCCCCAGTTCAGGCCGCCGTGATGGCCGGGAAAGATCAGGCTTTGCTGGCCGACTACCGGCGGTGTAAAGATCCCTTCGTAACGCGCCTGGCGAAACTCGATGCGGCATTGCAACTGATCGAACGGCGTCAGGCCCCAGGCGTCGGCTTCGTTCAGCACTTCCGGTCTTTTCGATGGGCGGCCCATGGTGCTCGGCATGCTTGGTGACAGCGGCTGCGTCGCCGCGGTGTAGTCTCCAGGGGCAGTGCCCTGCGGGACGGCAGCCTGCACCACGTCGACCAGCGGTTCGCCGGTGGCGCGGTCGAGGACGAACAACTGGCCCGATTTGGTCGCTTGAATGACGGCCGGGCGTGGGCCGCTGCTCGTGGGGAAATCGATCAGCGCCGGTTGTGGGCTCAGGTCGTAGTCCCAGAGGTCGTGATGGACGGTCTGGAAATGCCATTTGACCTTGCCGGTGAGCGCATCCAGGGCCACCAGTGAAGAGCTGAACTTGTCTTCCTGTTCGGTACGGGTACCGCCATAGAAGTCGCCTGCAGCATTGCCGGTGGTGATGTAGACCAGCCCCAGTTCGTCGTCGGCGGAAATCGGCGCCCATGAGTTGGGCGTGCTGAGCGTATAGGTTTCATCGGCGTCGGCAGGCGCAGTGCTGTCGGGGCGACCGAGGTCCCAGGCCCACTTCTGTTTGCCGCTGACTGCGTCGTAGGCGCGAACCACACCTGATGGCGCCGGGCGCACATCCGAGTCAAGCACGCGGCCACCGGTAATGACCACACCGCGGATTACCAGTGGTGCAGAAGTGATGCCGGTGGAGCCTTTGCGGAACGTGCCCAGGCCGTCCTTGAGGTCGGCAAAGCCTGCCGTGCCGAAATCTGGGCAGGCCTGCCCGGTGAGTGCATCAACTGCACCCAGGCGGATGTCGTTGGTGCCCCAGATGATGCGTTTGGCGCATAGGCCACTGGCATTGGGTACTTCGTAGTACGAGACACCACGGCAATAGGCACCACCGTTGGCGAAATAGTCCGGGTCGACTTTCGAGTCGTAGCGCCAGTTCTCTTTGCCGGTAGTGGCGCTCAACGAAATGATGATTTGCTTGGGCGTGCAGGTATACAGCGAGTCGCCAACCTTGATTGGCGTGGCCTCGTTCAGATACTTGGTTTTTTCGCCAGGCTGTTTCACATCGCCATGATGATACTCCCAGGCCTTGACCAGGCCGGAAACGTTGCTTGGGGTAATCTGCGCCGCAGCGGAATAGTGGTTGCCGAGGTTGGAGCCGGCATAGGCGGTCCAGCTGGTCTTGTCGTGGGACGCGGCGACATTGGCGTCCGGTGAGGTCACGGTACTGCGGCTGAAGGGTTGCTGTGTATGCGCGGTGATAGCGGGCGAGTCGGCCAGGTGAACGGTGTTGGGGAAGAACAGCGGTGTCAGGATGGTGGCCGCCATCAGCAGCGGCAGCCCCCCCATGATGCTGAAATACAGTGCCTTGTTGACTTTGGCAAAGTCGCGCCGGACAAGAGGCCAGAAGGCCAGAAAGATCACACTGAGAAGTACCAGCCATGCCAGACGTGGGATATAGGCCCAGCCGTTGTAGCCGGATTCCCAGATTGCCCAGCCGTAGGTGGCCAGGGATGCTGCACCGTAGAGATAGATGCCGAGCGACTTCTTCAGGCCCATGAGTGCGGCTGACAGCAGCAATGCGGTACCCATCATTGCGTAGTAAGGCGAGCCGCCGGCACTGACCAGCGTGCTTCCCTGGCAGGCCAGCGTCAGGCCAAGCAGGGCCAGCAGAATCGTGTACACCCCGAACAGCAGGCTGGAGACCCCCGTCCCGTTAGCCAACGTTCCTTGTTTCATTGCAATCATCCCTGTGTGATTCGGTGCCACAGTGCGTCCGAGCGGCGCGCATAATTGCTTATTCTTACAATGAAATACAATAAGTGGCGCGAAATTTACTCCTGGCGCTGAATCTCAGGGCGGTTTTGTATCTTGCGTAAAAAGAAGGCAATGTCTAAGCTGCCTTCCCTGATCTGAACGCGCGGGTAATGAAAGGAAGGCGGGGGAAGGGGTTACGCCTGCTGGCTTTCCAGCAAGGCATCCTGACGGGTCTTGAGCCGGCCGACTTCGTCCAGATGTTTCCAGAGAAACTGAGCGGCTTCTTCACGCCGACCGGACTCGATCAAGTCGAGCAGGTGCAGGTGCTCCAGGCATTGCGTCATCAGGCGACTGCGGTCGACGTTGGCTTTGTAGCTCATGAAGCGTCTGAGCTGGTTTTGCCGACGTATGGCATCTATGAAGAAGAGATTGCCCGAGCACTGCACGATCATTTCGTGAAACTGGGCGCCAATTTCGAACAGTTGGGCACGTGACAGCTGGTGAATTTCGCCGTCGAGCATGGCCTGCTGTTGCTCCCGGGCTTTGGCAAATGCGGCCTGGTTGACCTTGTAGCCTGGTTCGCGCAGTGCGGCCGGCTCGATGGCCATGCGGAAGCGGTAGCTCTGGATGTGGGTCTGGGCGTTGTGTACGAATTCGTTAAGGCTCCAGCCTTGCCCGGGCTTGCGCTCGACCATGGCTTCGCTGGCCAGCCGGTTGAGGACCTTGAGCAGTTGCCCGCGGGGCACGGAGTAGCGTCGCAGTAATTGGGCCTCAAAGAATTCGGCAGGGACTTCCCCGCTGAGGATGTCGTCCACCACGCGCAGGTAGAAGTCTTCGAATGGGTCGCAGGTGGGCGGTACAGTGGTTTCCTGGATCTGCCCGGCGTCCTGTTTCAGAAAGTAGCCGCGATTGGGCTCCTGCACCGCGATGTTCCACTCGGCGAGCAGGGCAAATACCCTGCGAATGGGGGAGCGGGAGACATCGAAGGCTTGGGCGAAGGTCTGCTCGCGCAATGGCTCGCCGGCCTTCATCGACCGGGCGCGGATCATCTCGATGACGCGAGGGGCCAACTGCAGGGCGAGATCTTTCTTTATCACAGGCTGTATTCCGAATGGTTATCTTCAGTCGATCCAGCAGATTCGGGTCGGACTGGGGCAGGAAAATACCACACACGGATGGATCTATACGCATGCTCAAATTCAATGCTCATCTCGGCTTCCAGTTCAATGAACTGCCTTTTCTGCAGCGTATCGAAGCCGCTGCCGCCGCCGGATTTCGCGCGGTGGAATTCCCGTCACCCTATGAATTCGACGCGAGTTTGTTGGCTGATCAACTGGCGCAATATGGGTTGCCATTGGTCCAGTTCGCTGCGCCGGCTGGCGTTTCCAAGGGTATTGCCGCGGTGGCGGGCAAGGAGCCCGAGTTCCGTGACGGGTTACGCCAGGCCGTCAGCTATGCCCGCGCACTGGCGTGTGCGGACGTGCACCTGATGTCCGGGGTAACCCACGAGGATGGCGCCGACAAGGTGTACGCGAGCAACCTGGACTATGCCGTGAAGTATTTTGAAGACCAGGGGCTGCGGCCATTGATCGAGGTGATCTGCACGCAGGCAATGCCGGGGTATTACATGTCCGACTTCGGCAAGGCGCAGCGGGTGCTGGAGGCGCATCCCGGTATGGGGCTGATCCTTGATCTTTATCATGCACAGTTGCTGACCGGAAATGCTGCCGATGTGTTGGCGCAGTTCTTTGAACGGACGGTGCATGTGCAGGTGGCCGACTGTCCGGGGCGGCATCAGCCGGGAACGGGACAGATGGATGTTGCGGGGTTGTTGGCGGCGCTGGAGCAGCGCGGGTATGCGGGGTGGGTTGGATGTGAGTATCGGCCTACGGGTGCCACCGTAGATAGCCTTGGCTGGCTTGATCGGTACGCTTCCTGAAAACAGGGCGTTCTGGCCCCTCGCATGCCCCGAAAAATCCGATACCAGGGGACTGGCATCGGATTTTCGAAGAGCCCCGGCGTGGCACCGGGGTTCTGTCTCAAGGCTGGATGACTCAGGCCTTGAAGGTCTTGCCTTCGAACTGTTCGGCAACGAAGGCCCAGTTGACCAGGTTCCAGAACGCCTCGACGTACTTCGGACGCAGGTTGCGGTAGTCGATGTAGTAGGCGTGTTCCCAGACGTCGCAGGTCAGCAGCGGGGTGTCGCCGCTGGTCAGCGGGCAGCCGGCGCCGATGGTGCTGGCCAGGGCCAGGGAACCGTCAGCCTTCTTCACCAGCCAGCCCCAGCCGGAACCGAAGGTGCCAACCGAAGTCTTGGTGAACTCTTCCTTGAACTTGTCGAAGGAACCGAAAGCGGCGTTGATGGCGTCAGCCAGGGCACCGGTCGGCTGGCCACCGGCGTTTGGTGCCAGGCAGTTCCAGTAGAAGGTGTGGTTCCAGACTTGAGCGGCGTTGTTGAAGATGCCGCCCGAAGAGCTCTTGACGATCTCTTCCAGGGTCTTGCCTTCGAATTCGGTGCCTGGGACCAGGTTGTTCAGGTTCACGACATAGGTGTTGTGGTGTTTGTCGTGGTGATACTCCAGGGTTTCCTTGGAGATGTGCGGCTGCAGGGCATCGTGGGCGTACGGCAGCGGCGGCAATTCAAAAGCCATGGTGGATCTCCTGATTCAGGTCTGTTTGCGGTTTGCGCAAGGCCGATCACGGGCGGCCCGATGAGCGTCGGCGAGTTTGTACTCTTTGCGACGCAAGGGCTGGATCATAGCACCGGGCCCGGCGCATAACCACGCAACAAAGATAGGGAATAGAGGTTCCAGAGCGGTTGGGCTGTGCCGACCAGTGGCGTCAGCTATTGCCTGCAAGGGCCTCGCCGCCGACAAGCCAGCTCCCACAGGGAGATCACCGCCCTCAGGCCTGGTGACATCTCTGTGGGAGCTGGCTTGCCGGCGATAGGGCCCTTGATGTCAGTTGAAGATCAACTGCGCCGCCACCGCGAACATCATCACCGCCACCATCAGGTCGAGCATGCGCCAGGTCGCCGGCCGGGCCAGCCACGGCGCCAGCCAGGCCGCACCGATCGCCAAGGTCGAGAACCACAGCAGCGAGGCGCTAGCAGCGCCGGCCACATAGGCGCCAGGCGCAGCCTGCTGGGCGCCCAGCGAGCCGATCAGCAGCACCGTGTCGAGGTACACGTGCGGGTTCAGCAGGGTCACCGCCAGGGCACTGAGCAACACCGCGCGGCGTGAGCGCGCACCCTGGCCTTGCTGGTGCTGCAGGCTCTGCCTGGAGCAGGCGCTGCGCAAAGCCTTGGCGCCGTACCAGATCAGGAACACCGCGCCGCCCCAGCGGGCGATCGCCAGCAAGGTCGGGTTGTGCGCCAGCACGGTGGCCAGGCCGAACACTCCGGCAGCCACCAGGATGGCGTCACAGACGATGCACAGTGCCGCCACCGGCAAATGATGCTCGCGGCGCAAGCTCTGGGCGAGGACGAAAGCGTTCTGTGCACCGATGGCCATGATCAGGCCGAAGGCCACGAGCATGCCGTTGAGATAGCTTTGCCACATGGCGCGCTCTCCAAAGCGTCTAAAAGATGCTGGCCATTGTGATGAACCACGCTGTATAAGAAAAACAAATAGAGCTGATCCGTCATTAGGAAAATCGATGTTCGACTACAAGCTGCTGGCCGCCCTCGCCGCCGTGATCGAGCAGGGTGGTTTCGAACGCGCGGCGCAGGTGCTGGGCTTGTCGCAGTCGGCCATTTCCCAGCGCATCAAGCTGCTCGAGGCGCGGGTCGGTCAGCCGGTGCTGGTGCGTGCCACACCGCCAAGCCCGACCGAAGTCGGCCGCCAGTTGCTCAACCATGTGCAGCAGGTGCGCCTGCTCGAACGCGACCTGCAGCGCCAGGTGCCGGCACTGGACGAGGAGGGCATGCCGGAGCGCCTGCGCATTGCTCTCAATGCCGACAGCCTGGCCACCTGGTGGGCCGGGGCAGTGGGCACTTTCTGCGCGCAGCAGAATGTGCTGACCGACCTGGTGGTGGAAGACCAGGAAGTGGGTCTGAAGCGTATGCGTGCGGGCGAAGTTGCGGCCTGCCTGTGTGGCAGCGAGCGGCCGGTGGCCGGCGCGCGCAGCCTGCCGCTGGGCGCCATGCGCTACCGGGCGCTGGCCAGCCCCGGGTTCATGGCGCGGCATTTTCCGCAGGGCTTCGCTGCCAGCCGCCTGGCCCGTACCCCGGCGATCGTTTACGGCCCGGACGACTTCCTGCAACACCGCTACCTGGCATCGCTGGGCATCGAGGATGGCTTCCTGCACCACTTGTGCCCGTCGTCCGAAGGCTTCCTGCGCATGACCGAAGCCGGCCTGGGGTGGGGCCTGGTGCCCGAACTGCAGGCCCGCGAGCAACTGGCCAGCGGCCAGCTGGTGGAAATCTGCAGTGATACCCCCATCGATGTGCCGCTGTACTGGCATCATTGGCGCAATGGCGGGCAACTGCTCGCGCAACTGACCGACCACCTGCGGCACACCGCACGGCAATGGCTGGTGCCCTTGTAGCCACGGCTGGCGTCAGTTGCATCTGAAATCTAGACGGAGTCTTACATGCGAATTCTGGTCACCGGCGCGAGTGGCTTCATTGGCGGGCGCTTTGCGCGCTTTGCCCTGGAGCAGGGCCTGGACGTGCGGGTCAGCGGCCGTCGAGCCGAAGGGGTCGAGCACCTGGTCAAGCGCGGCGCCCAGTTCATCCCCGGCGACCTGGGGGATGCCGAGCTGGCCCGCCGCCTGTGCCAGGGCGTCGAGGCGGTAGTGCACTGCGCTGGCGCAGTGGGCAACTGGGGGCGCTACCAGGACTTCTATCAAGGCAATGTGGTGGTCACCGAAAACGTGGTCGAGGGCTGCTTGAAGGAGCACGTACGGCGGCTGGTACACCTGTCGTCGCCGTCGATCTACTTCAATGGCCGCTCGCGCCTGGACATCCGTGAAGACCAGGTGCCGCGCCGCTTCCACGACCACTACGGGCAGACCAAGTACATGGCTGAGCAGAAAGTGTTCGGTGCCCAGGAGTTCGGCCTCGAGGTGCTGGCGCTGCGCCCACGCTTCGTCACCGGCGCTGGCGATGCCAGTATCTTCCCGCGGCTGATGCAGATGCAGCGCAAGGGGCGCGTGGCGATCATCGGCAATGGCCTGAACAAAGTCGATTTCACCAGCGTGCACAATCTTAACGAAGCGCTGCTCAGTGCCCTGTTCGCCGATGACCGGGCGCTGGGCCAAGCCTATAACATCAGCAACGGCCAGCCGCTGCCGCTGTGGGATGTGGTCAACTACGTGATGCGCCAGATGCAGCTGCCGCAGGTTACCCGTTACCGTTCCTACGGCCTGGCCTACAGCCTGGCCGCGCTGAACGAGGCGGCCTGCATGTTGTGGCCGGGACGCCCGCAACCGACCCTGTCGCGCCTGGGGATGCAGGTGATGAGCCGCGATTTCACCCTGGATATCAGCCGCGCCCGACAGTACCTGGACTACCAGCCCAAGGTCAGCCTGTGGACGGCATTGGATGAATTCTGTGCCTGGTGGAAGCACCAGCCGCCGGGGCAGTAAAGCCGGCCGGCCGACAATGGTCATCAACGCGCCGCGCTGGCGGTTTATACTCGTGCCTCTTTGCGACTACCGCGGTTGAATGTATCCATGCGTAACCATGCTCACGATGACTACGATGACGTGCCTAGCCTGCGGGCGGGCACCCATGACGATGACGAACTGATGCCGGCGCACGTGGTGCGCAGCCGCCAGAAGGCCGCTCGCGGTGCCAGCACGGCGCCGCTGTGGGCATTGCTCGGGGCCTCGTTCATCGCCTTGGCGGGCCTTGGCTGGTGGAGCTTCCAGCAGATCTCGCTGATGGAGCAGCAACTGGTGGCGACCCAGGAAAGCTTCGCTCGCATCAGCGAAGAGGCTGCCGGGCGCCTGCAGGCGATCAGCGGCAAGGTGGCGGCCAGCGAATCCGGCGCGACTACCAACAGCGAGGCGTTGAAGCTGCAGTTGCGCCAGTTGCAGAAGGGTGTGGCCGGGCAGACCGGCGACCTGGGCAAGCGCCTGGAGCAGGTACTGGCTGATACCCGTGAACAGCAGAAGGTCGTGACCCAACTGCAAACCCAGTTGCAGGCGCAGTTGAAGGCGGTGAATGGCGAGCTGGCCGCGTTGCGCTCGGGCCAGGTCGATGGTGGCAAGCTGGATACCCAGTTCAAGGGCCTGAACGAACAGGTTGCTGCGCTGAAGGCCGCACAGGTGGATGGCGCCAAGCTGGATGCGCAGCTCAAGAGCCTGGGCAGCGAGGTTGCTGCGCTGAAGAAGCAGGGTAACCCGAGCGCGGCCATCCAGGACCTGGAGCAGGACATCCTGGTGCTCAAGAGCCAGATCGACAACCGCCCGGCCGCGGCGGCGTCCAGTGGTGCTTCGGTGCAGGAATTCGACGCCTTCCGGGCGCAGACGACACGCAACCTGAATACCTTGCAGAGCCAGATCCAGAACCTGCAGCAGCAGATCAATGCCCGGCCGTGAGATCATCTGGGCCTTCTTCGCGGGCACGCCCGCTCCCACAGGGTCAGCACAATCTTCAAGCTTGTCGCTGTACTTGTGGGAGCGGGCGTGCCCGCGAATGGCCTTGAATCACAACCGCGGATAGTCGATGTACCCCACCGGCCCCTTGCCATAGAAAGTCTCTGGCCGCGCCTCGTTCAACGGCGCATCCGCCGCCAGCCGCGCCGGCAGGTCAGGGTTGGCGATGAACGGCACGCCAAACGCCACTGCGTCGGCCTTGCCATTGGCCAGGGCTGCATTGGCACTGGCCTTGTCAAAGCGCTCGTTGACGATGTACGGGCCGCCGAACGCTTCCTTGATCAGCGGGCCGATACTGTCATCGGCTTCCTTTTCCCGCGAGCAGATGAAGGCAATACCACGCTTGCCCAGCTCACGGGCCACGTAGGTAAAGGTTTCGGCACGGTCGGCATCGCCCATGTCATGGGCATCGGCCCGCGGCGCCAGGTGCACGCCCACGCGGTTTGCGCCCCACACCTCAATGGCCGCATCGGTCACTTCCAGCAGCAGCCGCGCACGGTTTTCCAGTGAACCGCCGTAGCGGTCGGTGCGCTGGTTGGTGCTGCTCTGCAGGAACTGGTCGAGCAGGTAGCCGTTGGCGCCGTGGATTTCCACGCCATCGAAACCGGCAGCCTTGGCATTCTCGGCACCGCTGCGGTAGGCCTCGACGATGTCGATGATTTCTTCGGTTTCCAGCGCACGTGGGGTGGGGTAGTCACTGAGCGGGCGCACCAGGCTTACATGGCCTTTGGGCTGGATCGCGCTGGGGGCCACCGGCAGCTCGCCGTTCAGGTAGCTGGGGTGGGAGATGCGGCCAACATGCCACAGCTGCAGGAAGATGCGCCCGCCGGCGGCATGCACGGCCTTGGTCACGTTGTTCCAGCCACGCACCTGTTCGTCGTTCCAGATACCAGGGGTATCCGGGTAGCCGACGCCCATGGCGCTGACCGAGGTCGCCTCGCTGAGGATCAGCCCGGCGCTGGCGCGCTGCACGTAATACTCGGCCATCAGCGCGTTGGGCACGCGGCCTTCGTCGGCCCGGCAGCGGGTGAGCGGGGCCATGATGATGCGGTTGGGCAGTTGCAGGTCGCCCAGGGTGATCGGATCGAAAAGCGTGGTCATTACGGTTACCTGCCTGTTCAGAGTGCTTGGCGCAGTTGTTCGAGAAACGCCTGGATGGTGGCTTCGTTGCGTTTGAAGAAATGCCATTGGCCGATCTTCTGGCTGCTGATCAGCCCGGCGCGCTGCAAGGTGGCCAGGTGGGCGGAGACGGTCGACTGCGACAGGCCGCAGCGTTGGTCGATCTGCCCGGCACACACACCGTTCTCGGTGCTGTGGTACTGATCGGGGAATTGCGTTGCCGGGTCCTTCAGCCAGCTGAGGATTTCTCGCCTGACCGGGTGGGCCAGCGCTTTTATGATTTCGTCGAGATCGAGAGGCATGGGTTGAGGCTCGTTGTAGCGGTATATCGCGATAGGACGAAATGTAAATCGTGTTTTCCCGATATACAAATATGAAGAGGTTCTGAGCTGAGCACGAATCGCTATATCGCGTTATAACGATATATGGGCCGGCGGTGCTAGACTGCGCTCATGAACTACCTCGCACACCTGCACCTTGGCGGCCCGGCGCCGCAACAACTGCTTGGCAGCCTGTATGGCGACTTCGTCAAAGGCTCGCTGGAAGGGCGCTTCCCGCCAGCGCTGGAGGCGGCCATCCGGCTGCACCGGCATATCGATAGCTACACCGACCAGCACCCGTTGGTGTTGGCGGCTCTTGCGCGTTTTCCGCGGGAGCGGCGGCGCTTTGCCGGCATCGTTCTGGATGTGTTTTTCGACCATTGCCTGGCCCGGCATTGGCAGGATTATGCCGAGCAGCCGCTGGAGCAGTTCACCGGGGACTTTTATCGGGTATTGCTTGCGGAGGCCGAGTTGCCGGGGCGGCTGGCGCGGATAGCGCCGTTCATGGCGGCGGATGACTGGCTGGGGGCGTATGGCGATTTTGCCACGCTGGAGCAGGTGTTCAACGGTATTGCGCGGCGCTTGTCGAGGCCGGAGGGCATGGTTGGGGTGATGGGGGAGCTGGAGCGGCTGTATGAGCCATTGCTGGCGGACTTCAGGGAGTTTTATCCACAGTTGCAGGCGTTTGCAGCGGCTGGCCGGTTGTCTGGCAGTTAGTCCTGCGCAGGCCTCTTCGCGGGCTTGCCCACTCCCACAGGTTGGCGCAGTTCTCAAGATATGCGCGGTCCCTGTGGGAGCAGGCAAGCCCGCGAAGAGGCCGGTACTGGCAGTGCAAGAGTTCAGGCAGCCCGCGCCTGCCGCCGTGGCGCCAGCTCAACTTCCTCAACCCCGAACAACGCCAGGTGAATCGCCTGCTGCGCCTGCAACGCCAGCACCGCTCGCTCCTTGCCCACGCTGCCGATCGGCTGCAGCAGGTGAATGCATACCTCGCCCCGCGGCAGGGCAAACAGGCGCATCAGGTGCGACACCAGGTCATCGTCACCAATAAACGGTGCAATCGGGTCGATCTGGCCATCGCGCAGGTACTGGATGGCGACCGGCTGCACCGCCACGCCACGGTCGATGGCACCTGCCAGCAGGCGACCATGGAAGGTGCGCAGGGTACGGCCACTGGTGGTGGTGCCCTCCGGGAAGATCAGTAGCGGCCGGGAAAGACCCAGTTGCCTGGCGATCTGCTCACGCAGGCGCTGGCTGTCGCCCCCGCCACGGCGGATGAACAAGGTGCCGGCCTTTTCCGCCAGCCAGCCGGCCACCGGCCAGTGCCGCACTTCGGCCTTGGACAGGAACGACAGCGGCAGCAGCATGCCAAGCAACGGGATATCGGTCCAGGACACGTGGTTGCTGACCCACAGCATTGGCCGGTGGGGCAGCTCTCCGATCACCCGCACATCGAAGGGCAGGGCCGCGACCAGGCGCTTCATGAACAGGCAGGTCCAGCGCTGGCGGCGCTCGATGGGCGTCTTGAACCCCAGGCGTTCGCCCAGGGCGATCACGCTGGCCATCAGCATGCCCAGCAGCAGTACCAGCAGCAGTCGAGTCAGGCGGGCCATTACCCGCAGCTTCGGCATCAGACCGCTGCCTTGAAGTGGCGGGCGTAGCGTGGGCACAGTTCGTCGCGCTTGAGCAGGATGAACACGTCGGCCACCTGGAAGTCTTCGTCCCAGCACGGCTCGCCGCAGATCTTCGCGCCCAGGCGCATGTACGCCTTGAGCAGCGGTGGCATCTCGGCGATGACGTTGTTCGGCAGTGCCAGGTTGGGCAATGGGTTCTTCGGCTCGGCGCGCAGGTGCTCGGTGCACAGGTAGCGGTCACGCAGGCGCTGCATCACCGCATGGGCCTGTACCCCGCCATCCTGCATGGGGATGCTGGCGCAGCCCATCAGGTAGCTGTAGCGGCCTTCGTTGAGCACTTCGGCCAGTTCGCCCCAGAGCACGGCGATGGTGCCGCCGTTGCGGTAGTCGGGAGCTACGCAGGTTCGGCCCAGCTCCAGGATCGGGCCCTGCAGCTGCAACAGGCCATGCAGGCTGAATTCTTCTTCGCTATAGAAGCGGCCCAGGCTGCTGGCGGCCTGATGGTCGAGCAGGCGGGTGGTGGCAACCAGCTCGCCGGTGCTCAGGTCGCGTACGCCAATGTGGCGGCAGTGCACGTCGTAGTCGTCCATGTCCAGGCCTTGCTCGGCTCCTTTGAGCTTGGCCTTGAATTCGGCGCTGAACACTTTGTAGCGCAGGGCCTGGGCTTCCTGCAGGGCCGTGGCGCCAACCAGGCGTTCGGCTTGCAGACGGCGTTCGGTGCTGTTGTCGCCAGCGTGAGCGATCCGAGTCATTACGAGTCTCCATAAGCCAGCCATGAAGGGTTGCGGCCGGTCGGCTTTGTTGTGCAAAGTCAGCCTAGGTAGATGGGGTGTCACCCCTGTGAATCTTTGGTGATGCTTGCGTGACACCCCCTGAGCCACAACTGAAAGCCCTTCAGCAAGGAGCCGACCGATGGCCTGGTTGCAACGACTCAACGACCCGCTTCGCCAAGCGCTGGCGGGCACTCTGGGCGAAACCTATGCCGCGCTGCTCGAGCGCCTTGGCCCTGTTGCCCCGTTCGAACTGGCGGTGCTCGGTGGGCGCGCGATGGCCACCCCCGGCCTGGCCTTCCTGGTCGGCTACCAGGCCGCCTTGCGCGTGCTGTGGCCCAGTGCTCCACCCAGCCTCGGCGCCCTGTGCGCCACCGAACGGCGCAGCGTGCGGCCGGCTGACATGCGCACGCGCCTGGACGGCTTGCGGCTGACCGGTAGCAAGGACTTCGTCACTGCCGGCCTGGAGGCGGAATGGCTGCTGGTGGCGGCGCGCTGCGAGGCGACGGGCGCGGCGCCGCAGTTGAACCTGGCGGTGGTCTACCCCGGGGAGCCAGGTGTGACGCTGGAAGCGCTGCCGACGCTGCCGCTGATGCCGGAGGTAGGCCATGGGCGACTGGTGCTGGAGCACGCGGCGTGCGAGTTGTTGGCCGGTGATGGTTGGGATGCCTATGTGAAGCCGTTCCGTTCGCTGGAGGACTTGTATGTGCTTACGGCGTTGACCGCCTGGTTATATGGCGTGGGGCAGGAGTGCGCCTGGCCGCAGGCCCTGCGCCTGCAGCTGCTTGGGCTGCTGGCCGGGTGTGCCGAGGGTAGTCGGCAGTGTGCCGATAGCGTTGGCTGCCATTTGTTGCTGGGAGGATTGTTTGCACAGTTCCAGGCGCTGCGAGGGGAGATCGATGCCACGTTGGCGGCGGGGCCGGCGCAGTGGTCGCAGATCTGGCAGCGTGACCAGGGGGTGATGGCGCTGGCGGCGGCGGCGCGGGAGAAGCGGCTGAACAAGGCTTGGGCTGCTGCGGGATTGTCATGAATGCCTGATAGGTTTGTGTGATCCGATGAATCCTGGGGCCGCTGCGCAGCCCTATCGCGACACAAGGCCGCTCCTACAGGGGAACGCGCCAAGTTCAGGCTGACGCTGTACCTGTAGGAGCGGCCTTGTGTCGCGATAGGGCTGCGCAGCGGCCCCAATAACGGCGATCACGATGAAGGTACTGTTGATCATCCTGATAATGGTTGCGGGTTGTGCCCGGGCCGAAGACTGGCCTGAACCCGACTGGCCAATCGACAACACCCCCCTCGACTGGCAAGCCGTCGACGCCTACGCCTTCCCCGCACGCACCACCCCCGAACGCAGCGGCATCCGCACCGACGCCCTGCTGATCATCCGCGACGGCCGCATCCTCCACGAACGCTACGCCGCCCCCAGCACTGCCGCCACCGCCCACCTGACCTGGTCGATCAGCAAGAGCGTACTCGCCACGCTATTGGGCGTAGCCCAGGGCGAAGGCCGCTTCCAGCTGCAGGACCCGGTGACCCGTTTCTACCCGGCCATGCACGCCCATCCCGGCGTGCGCATGGCCGATCTGCTGCATTGGGCCAGTGGCCTGGACTGGCAGGAAGACTACGAGTACGCCCCGCTCAAGTCCTCGGTGGTGGCCATGCTGTATACCCGTGGCCGCGAGGACATGGCGGCCTACACGGCGGCGCGGGAAGCGGTGGCCAGCCCGGGCCAGCGGTTTCTCTATTCCAGTGGCGACAGCAACCTGCTGGCCGCCGCGTTGCGCGGCATGCTCGATGCCGGTCAGTACCCCGACTACCCCTGGCATGCGCTGTTCACTCCGTTGGGGATCGACAGCGCGGTATGGGAGCGGGACCGCGCGGGTACCTATGTGGGTTCGTCCTACCTGTACCTCAGCGCTCGCGACCTGGCGCGCATCGGCCTGCTGATGCAGCGCGACGGGCGCTGGCAGGATCGGCAATTGCTGCCCAAGCCCTGGGTGGCTTTCAACCGCACGCCGTTTGCCGAAGCCGAAGCACTGCCCGGCGAGGCCAACCCCGGTGGCCACTGGTGGCTCAACCAGCCGCTGCCCGGCGCAGCACGGCCTTGGCCGAGTGCCCCCGCAGACACCTATGCCGCCCTTGGCCACTGGGGCCAGGCGCTGTACGTGCTGCCCGCGCAAAAGCTGGTGATCGTGCGTTACGCCGATGACCGCGACGGCAGCTACCAGCACGATGAACTGCTCAAGCGGATACTCGCGGCGCTGGCTGGGGAGGGGGCATGAAGCGGGTGCTGCTGGTGGTGTTGCTGGGGGTGGTCTACTGGGCCTGGCATGAGCGCCAGGCCCTGGCGGACTTCCCCGGTATCCTTTCGGCCTACTCGGCCAAGGAATATTGCTCGTGCCGCTTCGTCATGGGGTTCGAGCCGGCGTATTGCCAAGGCTACGTGAAGCAATGGCTACCGCTGAGCCTGCTGGAGGAAGACAGCCAGCAGCGGCAGGTCACCGCCGAAGGCCTGGGCCGTCGCAACCAGGCTGCCTGGCAAGGCCCGCGCGAGGGCTGCCGCTTGCTGCCGTGAAGGCGGGCGGGTAAGGTTGGCGGCCTGGTTTCACGAGATCTGTCATGTTCAAGCTGCCCCGCCTGCTGCCCGCTTTGTTGCTGGCTTTTTGCCTGCCCGCCCACGCCAACTGGCACCTCGATGGCGAGTCTTCGCGCCTTTCGTTCATTACCGGCAAGAACGGTAACACCGCCGAAGTGCATCGCTTTCTGGTGCTGCATGGCACGGTCGACCGCAAGGGAGTGGCCGGGTTGAGCATCGAGATGGACTCGGTGAGCAGCGGTATTCCGCTGCGTGATGAACGCATGCGCGAGGACCTGTTCGAGGTCGAGCGCTTTGCCGAAGCCAAGGTGCAGGCGCAACTGGACCTACGGCCGATCAACGACCTGGCCAACGGTGCCCAGATCGAACTACGCCTGCCATTGACCGTGACGCTGCATGGCCAGTCCCACAGCTACAACGCCCTGCTGCTGGCCACCCGCCTGGACGAGCGACGCTTCCAGGTGGTGACCCTGGAGCCCCTGGTGCTGCGCGCCGAGGATTTCGGCCTGCTGCCGGGGCTGCAACGCCTGCGCAAGTTCGCCGGGCTCAAGTCCATCAACCCGTCGGTGCCGGTTAGCGCGGTGCTGATCTTCACCGCCCGCTGACATGCCGGGGCCGGTCTTTCCCTGGCGGGATGGCAACCAGTTCGAACTGCTGATCGACGGCCCCGAGTTTTTTCCGCGCATGCTCCTGGCGATCATGCGCGCCGAATTCCAGGTCGACCTGGAACTGTACCTGGTTGAGGCCGGTGACTGCGCGGATGCGGTGGTCGAAGCGCTGGAGCAGGCTGCCCGACGTGGCGTGCGGGTGCGCTGCCTGTTCGACGACTATGGCTCGCTGGCCTTCAACAGCAAGTTGCGTCAGCGCCTGCTGGACGCAGGTGTGTACCTGCGCTGGTACAACCGCCTGCGCTGGAAGCGTGGCTTGCGCAACCTGTACCGCGATCACCGCAAGTTGCTGCTGGTGGACGAACGCTGGGCAGTGGTGGGCGGCACGGGCGTCACCGACGAGTTCTGGACGCCGGGCGAGGCGACCAGTGAATGGCACGAGGTGATGGTGCAGATGCAGGGGCCGGTGGTAAGCGACTGGCAGCTACTGTTCGACCGCCAGTGGCACGCCAACAACCGTCGCACAGCCTGGCGCCCCGCCGAGGGCTTTGGCCTGCCGCGCCTGCCCAAGGTGCCTGCACAGGGGCAGGGCATGGGCCGGGTAGCCTATGCCGACGCCCGCCAGCACCAGGACATCCTGCATTCGCTGGTGCGCGCGATCAACAGCGGCAAGCAGCGAGTGTGGCTGGCCACGCCTTACTTCCTGCCGACCTGGAGCGTGCGTCGGTCGCTGCGCCGGGCTGCCGGCAAGGGGGTCGATGTGCGGCTGCTGCTGACCGGGCCGCGCACCGATCACCCATCGGTACGTTACGCCGGGCACCGCTATTACCCGCGTCTGCTGCGCGCCGGGGTGCGTATCTACGAGTACCAGCCGTGTTTCCTGCACCTGAAGATGGTGTTGATCGACGATTGGGTCAGTATCGGCTCATGCAACTTCGATCACTGGAACCTGCGCTTCAACCTCGAGGCCAATATCGAGGCACTCGACCCGCCGCTGACGGCTGCCGTGCAGGCCAGTTTCGAGCGTGATTTCGCCTTGAGCGAGGTGGTCGACCTGGGCCACTGGAATGCCCGGCCGCTGTGGCGCCGGGTGAAGCAGCGGTTGTGGGGGTGGCTGGACCGGTTGGTGGTCAACTTGCTCGACCGTCGCGACTGAGACCAGCTATCGTGCAGTGATTGGCTCAAGGCAATCGAAGGAGTGGGTGCGATGACGGCAAAGAAAATTCTCATGTTGGTCGGTGACTACGTCGAAGATTACGAAGTCATGGTGCCGTTCCAGGCGCTGAGCATGGTCGGGCACACGGTGCATGCGGTATGCCCGGAAAAGGTCGCGGGGCAGACCGTGCGTACCGCGATTCATGATTTCGAGGGCGAACAGACCTACAGCGAAAAGCCGGGGCACAACTTTGCCCTGAACTACGATTTCGTGCGGGTGCGTGCCGAGGGTTACGACGCGTTGCTGATCCCGGGTGGACGTGCACCGGAGTACCTGCGCCTGGATGAGCGGGTGCTGGAGCTGGTGCGGGCGTTCGACCAGGCCGGCAAGCCGATCGCGGCGGTTTGCCATGGTGCCCAGTTGCTGGCGGCGGCCGGCGTGCTGGAAGGGCGCGAATGCAGTGCGTACCCGGCGTGCGCCCCGGAAGTGCGCTTGGCGGGCGGGACATTCATCGATATCGCGGTGGACCAGGCGCATGTGGACGGCAACCTGGTGACGGCACCGGCATGGCCGGCGCATCCGGCGTGGCTGTCGGCATTCCTCAAGGTGCTTGGTACCCGTATTGCCTGATACGGCCTTATCGCCGGCAAGCCAGCTCCCACAGGTTTAGCGAAGGTTTCAAGACCTGTGGAGTACCTGTGGGAGCTGGCTTGCCGGCGATGAGGCCAGTGCAGGCAACACAGCTCAACCAGGCTTAACCCACCTGCTCAACCCAGTCATTGAGGTTGTAGTAGTTGGTCACCCGGGCAATCTTTCCGCAGTGGATATAGAAGAACGCTCCTGCCGGCAGCACATAGGTTTGCCCGTTGGCCGCCGGCAACCCTTCGTCATCGGCCAGATATTCCCCATGCACGGTGAACTCCGCCGCCGCGCGGCTGCCGTCGGCGTTCTGCATCACCACGATATCGGCCAGGCGCTCGCGGTAGCAGCGGTTCATCTTGTCCATGAACGCTGCAAACCGGGCCTTGCCCATCTGCCGCTCGCCCTGATTGATGTCGTGGATCACATCCTCGCTGAGCAGGGCGAGAAAGGCCGGCATGTCGCCCGCATTGAAGGCGGCGTAGTAAGCATTTACCAGTTCGGTAGCGGTCATGGAACAATACCTGTCGTGGAGGGAAAAGGCGGGTCGTCGCTCCGGATGATAGGGTTTCCCCTCAAGCCCGGCTTAGCCGAGCGCGTCATCCACATCGACAAAACGACCGCCAAGCATGGAAATACGCCTGTTGCACGGCGCCGCTATCGCGCCTTACATCGATGACCTCGCTCGCCTGCGCCTTACCGTGTTTCGCGAGTTTCCCTACCTTTATGACGGCACCCCGGAGTACGAGGCCGACTACCTGGCCACTTATGCCCGCTCCGGTCGCAGCCTGGTGGTGCTGGCGCTGGACGACGGCAAGGTGGTCGGCGCCTCCACCGGCCTGCCGCTGGTGGATGTCGCCCCCGAGTTCCAGCAGCCGTTCCTGGCCCAGGGGCGCGACCCGGCCAGCGTGTATTACTTCGGTGAATCGGTGGTACTGCCCGAGTACCGTGGCCAGGGCCTGGGGGTGCGCTTTTTCATCGAGCGCGAGTCCTACGCACACAAGCTGGCCGAGTTCGACTATTGCGCGTTCTGTGCGGTCGAGCGGCCAGGTGTGCATCCGCGGCGGCCTGCGGACTACAAGCCGTTGCATGGCTTCTGGCGTAACCGCGGCTTCCTGCACGACCCGTCGCTGCGCACCAGCTACGCCTGGCGCGACCTGGACGAGCAGGAAAGCTCCGACAAGCTGATGTCGTTCTGGCTCAAGGAACTGCCGATATGATCCGCCTGGCGGCCTGCCAGTACGCCATCGAGCTGCATGAAACCTGGGAGGCCTACGCCGATCATCTGCAAGCCCTGTGCGCCGGGGCGGTGGACGCGGGGGCCCGCTTGCTGCTGTTGCCGGAGTACGCCGGCCTGGTGCTCAGCGGGCAACTGAGTGCCGAGCAGCGGGGTGACCTGAAGGCTTCCATCGCCGGTATCCAGCCGCTGATCGAACCCTGGAGGGCCTTGTGCGAGAGCCTTGCCCGGCGCTGGGGTATCTACCTGCAACCGGGTAGCGTACCGGTGCTGGACAGCGATGGGCGCTACCGCAACCGTGCCTGGCTGTTCGGCCCCCAAGGTGTGCTGGGGTACCAGGACAAACTGATGATGACCCGTTTCGAGCGGGAGCAGTGGGACATAGCCGCGGGCCAGGGGCTGCAGGTGTTCGACACCGAACTGGGGCGCCTGGGGATCCTGATCTGCTACGACAACGAATTCCCGATGCTGGCGCGGCGCCTGGCGGAGGGTGGTGCCGACCTGATCCTGGCGCCGAGCTGTACCGACACCGAGGCGGGTTACCACCGGGTGCGCATCGGTGCCCAGGCGCGGGCGCTGGAGAACCAGATTGCGGTGTTGCAGAGCCCCACGGTCGGGCTGGCGCCCTGGTCGCCGGCGCTGGACGAGAATATCGGCCGGGCAGGGCTGTTCGTGCCGCCGGATCATGGGATGCCGGGGGATGGGGTGGTGGCCTTGAGTGAAGAATCGAGCCCTGCCACTAGTCAGTGGCTGGTCTGTGAGGTGGACCTTGAGGAAGTACGGCGGGTGAGGCGGGAAGGGCAGGTGTTTACCCGCAGGGACTGGCCGGAGCAGTTTGACAGAGTCCTGTGAAAACAGCGGCGGCCTCTTCGCGGGCTTGCCCGCTCCCACAGGTACAGCGCAAGCCCGAGGGCTACGCGTTACCTGTGGGAGCGGGCAAGCCCGCGAAGAGGCCGCCGCTGTTACATCAGGCTTACTTCACTTCGACTGCCAGGCTCTGGGCAATCTTGCTCTGCCACAGGGCAGGGCCAGTGATGTGTACCGACTCACCGTTGCTGTCCACGGCGACGGTCACCGGCATGTCCTTGACCTCGAACTCGTAGATCGCTTCCATGCCCAGCTCGGCGAAGGCCAGGACCTTCGACTTGCGGATGGCCTGGGCCACCAGGTAGGCAGCACCGCCGACGGCCATCAGGTACACGGCCTTGTTGTCCTTGATCGCTTCGATGGCGGCAGGGCCGCGCTCGGACTTGCCGATCATGCCGAGCAGGCCGGTCTGCTCGAGGATCTGGCGGGTGAACTTGTCCATGCGGGTGGCGGTGGTCGGGCCGGCTGGGCCTACCACTTCGTCACCGACCGGGTCGACCGGGCCAACGTAGTAGATGAAGCGGCCTTTCAGGTCCACCGGCAGCTCTTCGCCACGGTTGAGCATTTCGACCATGCGCTTGTGCGCGGCATCGCGGCCGGTCAGCATCTTGCCGTTGAGCAGGATGGTTTCGCCCGGCTTCCAGCTCGCGACTTCTTCCGGGGTGATGGCGTCGAGGTTGACGCGACGGGCGCTCGGGCCGGCTTCCCAGACGATTTCCGGGTAGGCGTCCAGCGACGGCGCTTCCAGCTCGGCCGGGCCGGAGCCATCGAGCACGAAGTGGGCGTGGCGGGTGGCGGCGCAGTTGGGGATCATGCACACCGGCAGCGAAGCGGCGTGGGTCGGGTAGTCCATGATCTTGACGTCGAGCACGGTGGTCAGGCCACCCAGGCCCTGGGCGCCGATGCCCAGCTGGTTGACCTTCTCGAACAGCTCCAGACGGATTTCTTCCAGGCGGTTCTGCGGGCCACGGGCTTTCAGTTCGTGGATGTCGATGGACTCCATCAACACTTCCTTGGCCATGACGGCGGCCTTCTCGGCGGTACCGCCGATGCCGATGCCGAGCATGCCAGGCGGGCACCAGCCAGCGCCCATGGTCGGGACGGTCTTCAGTACCCAGTCGACGATCGAGTCGGACGGGTTGAGCATGGCCATCTTCGACTTGTTCTCCGAGCCGCCGCCCTTGGCTGCGACATCGACCTCGACCTTGTCGCCGGGGACGATGGAGTAGTGGATCACTGCCGGGGTGTTGTCCTTGGTGTTCTTGCGGGCACCGGCCGGGTCGGCCAGGATCGAAGCGCGCAGGACGTTTTCAGGCAGATTGTAGGCGCGACGCACACCTTCGTTGATCATGTCGTCGACGCTCATGGTGGCGCCGTCCCAGCGCACGTCCATGCCCACGCGGATGAACACGGTGACGATACCGGTGTCCTGGCAGATCGGGCGATGGCCAGTGGCGCACATGCGCGAGTTGATCAGGATCTGGGCGATGGAATCGCGCGCAGCAGGCGATTCTTCACGCAGATAGGCCTCGTGCATGGCCTGGATGAAATCGACGGGGTGGTAGTACGAGATGAATTGCAGGGCGTCGGCGACGCTCTGAATCAGGTCGTCTTGCTTGATCACGGTCATGCAGCGCGCTCCTCTTAAAGACGGGAACATTCATTACGGCGCTCGACGGTGCCGACCAGCGTGTCGAAGCGCCTTGCAAGGCGCCGGCAGGTCAGGCCGACGGAAAAAGGCGCGGCAGTATAGCGCGCATCCGTGCCGGGCACACCTGCGGTCGGTCTGGACCATGGTCGGCAGTGGTTGGGCATCCTTTTTGCTGCCGTTGCGTGCTTGGCTTAAAGTGCACTGTGATATGTGGAGAAAGACCGACCATGCCCGAACTTTGCGTGGGCGAGCGCCGCTGGGCGGTGCCGACCGGCAGCAACCTGCTCGATGCCTTGAACGAGGCCGGGCTGAACGTACCCTACAGTTGCCGCGCCGGCAGTTGCCATGCCTGCCTGGTGCACTGCCTGGGCGGGCAACCGCTGGATGCCATGCCCGAGGCCCTGGCGCCGGACAAGCATGCCCAGGGCTGGCGGCTGGCCTGTCAGTGTCGGGTAGTCGAAGATCTGCGCGTGGCGCTGTTCGACCCGCAGCAGGATGGCCTGCCGGCGCAGGTCTGTGCCCTGGACTGGTTCGGCGATGTGCTGCGCGTGCGGCTGCGGCCCGAACGGGCAATGCGTTACCAAGCGGGGCAGCATGTGGTGCTGTGGAATGGCGCGGTGGCGCGGCCTTACTCCTTGGCCAGCCTGCCGGGCGAAGATGATTTCCTCGAGTTTCATATCGACTGCCAGCACCCCGGAGCCTTTTGTGACAAGGCCCGTGGCTTGCAACTGGGTAATGTGCTGCGCCTGGGCGAGCTCAGGGGTGGGGCCTTGCACTACGACCCGGACTGGCAGCAGCGGCCGCTGTGGTTGCTGGCGGCGGGGACCGGGCTGGCGCCGTTGTGGGGCATCTTGCGCGAGGCTCTGCGGCAGGGGCACCAAGGGGAAATCAGGGTCATGCATGTGGCGCGCGAGGACGCTGGGCATTATCTGGCCGAGCCGTTGCGCAAGATGGCGGATGTGAGTGTCGAGTTGGTACTGGCAGAGCGGCTGGATGAAGCGTTGGCCGGGTTGCGGCCGTCATCGCGGCAGACGGTGGCGCTGGTGTGCGGGGCGCCGGGGAGTGTCGAGCGGTTTGCCCGGCGGCTGTTCATTGCCGGGGTGCCACGGGGGCAGGTGTTTGCCGATGTGTTTGTCGAGCATGCCTGAGGTATTTGTGTAATCTGGGCTGGCCCCATCGCCGGCAAGCCAGCTCCCACAGGATTGCAACAGACCTAGGCCTGCGCGGTACCTGTGGGAGCTGGCTTGCCGGCGATGGGGCCGCAGTGCGGCCCCGTTTGGAGCAGATCAACCGACCAGCGGATCACCGACATGCAGGATCTTCATGCCATTGGTGCCACCGATGGTGTGGTAGCTGTCACCCTTGGTCAGGATTACCCAGTCACCTTGCTCCACCAGGCCACGCTTGAGCAGTTCGTCGACCGCTGCCTGACTCACCTTGTCGGCCGGCAGCGAGGCCGGATCGAAGGCGATCGGGTACACGCCGCGGAACATGTTGGCACGGGCCTGGGTGGCGCGGTGCGGCGACAGGGCGAAGATCGGCACGTGCGAACGCAGGCGCGACATGATCAGCGGGGTGTAGCCACTCTCGGTCAGGGCGATGATCGCCTTCACGCCCGGGAAGTGGTTGGCGGTGTACATGGCCGCCAGGGCGATGCTCTCGTCGCAGCGCTCGAAGGTAGTGTGCAGGCGGTGGCTGGACTTCTGGCTGGTCGGGTGCTTTTCGGCACCCAGGCAGATGCGGGCCATGGCCTGGACAGCTTCGATCGGGTAGGCACCGGCGGCGCTCTCGGCCGACAGCATCACCGCGTCGGTGTTGTCCAGCACGGCGTTGGCCACGTCGGACACTTCGGCACGGGTCGGCATCGGGTTCTGGATCATCGACTCCATCATCTGGGTCGCCACGATCACTGCCTTGTTGTTGCGGCGGGCGTGCTGGATGATCTTCTTCTGGATGGCGATCAGCTCGGCGTCGCCGATTTCCACGCCCAAGTCGCCACGGGCGACCATGACGGCGTCGGATGCGAGGATCAGCTTGTCGAGGGTCTCGTCGTCGGCCACCGCTTCGGCGCGTTCGATCTTGGCCACCAGCCAGGCGCTGCCGCCAGCTTCGTCACGCAGCTTGCGCGCGTATTCCATGTCGCTGGCGTCACGCGGGAAGGACACGGCCAGGTAGTCCAGGTCCATTTCCGCGGCCAGCTTGATGTCGGCCTTGTCTTTCTCGGTCAGGGCCGGTGCGGTAAGGCCGCCACCTTTACGGTTGATGCCTTTGTGGTCGGACAGCGGGCCACCGATGATCACCACGCAGTGCAGGGCATCTGCGGTGGCGGTCTCGACGCGCATCACCACGCGGCCATCGTCGAGCAGCAGTTCGTCACCAACGCCGCAGTCCTTGACCAGGTCGGGGTAGTCGATACCGACGATGTCCTGGTTGCCTTCGGTCAGCGGGTGGGCGGTGGAGAAGGTGAACTTGTCACCGATCTTCAATTCGATACGCTTGTTGGCGAACTTGGCGATGCGGATCTTCGGACCCTGCAGGTCGCCCAGCAGTGCAACATGGCGGCCGTTCTTGGCGGCGATGTCACGGATCAGGCGCGCGCGGGCCTTGTGCTCGTCCGGAGTGCCGTGGGAGAAGTTCAGGCGTGCCACGTCCAGGCCGGCGAGGATCAGCTGTTCGATCACTTCCGGCGAGTTGCTGGCGGGGCCAAGGGTGGCGACGATTTTGGTACGGCGGATGCTCATGCACAGACTCCTATAGTGAAGCGCAGCGAAAGGCTACTCCTGAATCTCGCTGTAGTCATTGTTCCGTTGCACTACCTGCGACCAAGGCAGGGTGGCATTTGAACGGGCAGGGCATCCTTGCAAAAGGGTGTGAAGATTTGCCGGCAAAGGCCGATACACTGGCATCAAAGGAGACCCCCATGCGAGCCCTGATCGTTTTAGCCCTGGCGGCCAGCGCCGTCGGCTGCACCCGCTGGTCCATGGACCACCACCTGAACAATGCCTACCGTGCCTACGACCGTGGCGATTGCGCGCGGGTCATGCTCGAGCTGTCGCAGGTCGACCGCACCAGCCGTGCACGACCGTTCATCCACCCCGAGGTGTCGCTGCTGCGCGGCCAGTGCCTGGAGCGCCAGGCCTTGTACGTGGATGCGGCGCAGACCTACCAGTACCTGATCCAGCAGTACCCGGGCAATGAATACGCCTATCGTGCCCAGGCACGCCTGCAGACCCTGGAGAAACTCGGCCATTTGCGCGGCACCGAAGCCGCCGTGGCGAACCCGGTGACCGCCGCACCTTGGCGTTAACACCAAGGTGTGATTTATTTCACGGGATTTGCCGCGCGCGCTGCGCTAATCTGTAACTCAGTTGTTACAACAACCGCCAGTTCCACGTATTCCTGGCATCGGATACGGACTGCACTTGCGATCATGTTCAACAAGCGCCACATCGAACGCCATCAGCTGCCTTGTGTTCTCAAGGTGTTCAACCGCATTACCGGTCAGGCCATCGGCCAACTGGGTAACGCCTCTGAAGACGGGCTGATGCTGATAAGCCAGCTACCTGTGCTGGTCGGGCCCGACTACGATCTGCAATTACGCCTGCCGCTGCTTGGTGGCGGGCATCAATTCGTCAACCTTACCGCCAGCTGCCTGTGGTGTCGTGAAGACCAGACTCCCGGGCACTACGATTCCGGTTTCATGCTGCTGCAGGCCCCCCGCGAGTACGATGAATTCGTCCGTTCGTTGCGCGACTATTTCAGTTTCCGCCCCGCCAACGCATCTGCCTGAACCTGCTGAGCCCCGGGCCCAGCTACTGGAATCGCGCTAGAATCGGGTCGACCTCGATACAGGACGACCCCGTGACCTCCAGCATTTTCTGGCACGACTACGAAACCACCGGCATCAACCCGCGTTGCGACCGGCCGCTGCAGGTGGCCGGCGTGCGCACCGACTTCGACCTCAACGAAATCGACGAGCCGATCAGCCTTTATTGTCGGCCCTCCGACGATATCCTGCCGCACCCGGCGGCTTGCCTGGTGACCGGCATCACCCCGCACCTGCTGGCCGAGCAGGGTTTGTGCGAAGCGGAGTTCATGACCCGGGTGCATGCGCAACTCGCGCACCCTGGTACCTGCGGTGCCGGCTACAACACCCTGCGCTTCGACGACGAAGTGACCCGCTACAGCCTGTACCGCAACTTTTTCGACCCTTATGCCCGAGAGTGGCAGGGCGGCAACAGCCGCTGGGACCTGATCGACATCGTGCGCACGGCCTATGCACTGCGCCCGGACGGCATCGAGTGGCCGCAACAGGACGGGCGCACCAGCCTGCGTCTTGAACTGCTGAGCAAGGCCAATGGCATCGACCACGGGCATGCCCACGAAGCGCTTTCCGACGTGCGGGCAACCATCGCCCTGGCCCGCCTGATCCGACAGAAACAGCCCAAGTTGTATGACTGGCTGTTCCAGTTGCGCAGCAAGCATAAAGTGATGGAGCAGATCAGTTTGTTGCAGCCACTGGTGCATATATCCGGGCGCTTCTCGGCGGCACGCAATTACCTTGGTGTCGTATTGCCACTGGCCTGGCACCCGCGTAATCGCAATGCACTGATTGTGTGCGACCTGCATCAGGAAACCCTACCGTTACTACGGGAAAGTGCTGAAGTTCTACGCCAGCGTTTGTATACCCGCCATGAAGAACTGGCCGAAGGCGAATTACCCGTGCCGCTCAAATTGGTGCAGATCAATCGCTGCCCGGTACTGGCGCCACTTTCGGTATTGCGCCCGGCCGATCAACAACGGTTGGGCCTGGACTTGACGTTGTTACAATTGCGCGGCGAAGAATTGGCCGAGCAACAGGCGCAATGGCAAGACAAGCTGGAACACATCTACGGCAAGGAAGACTTTGCCCCGAGTGAAGACCCGGAACAACAATTGTATGACGGTTTTCTGGGGGACCGTGACCGCCGCTTATGCGAGCAAGTTCGTGCACTGGAACCGGCGCAGTTGAGCCGTGGGCAGTGGATGTTCGATGACCCGCGCCTGCCTGAACTGTTGTTCCGCTATCGGGCGCGCAACTTCCCCGAGACCCTGACCGGCGAAGAGCGGCAACGCTGGTTCAGCTTCTGCCAGCAGCGCCTGAGCGACCCGCAGTGGGGCGCGCCGAATACGCTGGGCGACTTCGAGCAGGCGCGGCAGCAAGCCTGGGAGGGCGCTGACGATGCCGGGCGGCGTGTGCTGGATGCTTGGCAGGTACATGCCCGGCAATTGCAGGCACAGTATGCAGTTGGCTGAGCGCTGGCACAAAACGCGGACAAACAAAAACGCCGGCAATATGCCGGCGTTCTTGTTGCGATAAGCAGCAGGCGTGTGCGGACAATCAGTCCAGCAGGGTCGCCCAGCTTTCAACCACATCGCCACCCCACTTGGCTTTCCATTCTTTCAGGGTCTTGTGGTTGCCGCCTTTGGTTTCGATCACTTCATTGTTGTGCGGGTTCTTGTATTGCTTGACCTTGCGTGCACGCTTGGTGGCGGTAGTCTTGACCGCACCACGAGGTGCCTTGCTCAGTTTCGACTCTGGGTCGAGCAGGGCAATCACGTCGCGCAGCGACTTGGAGTACTCGCCCATCAGTGCGCGCAATTTGCCTTCGAACTCCAGTTCTTTCTTCAGCTTGTCATCCTGCGACAGGTTGGCCAGGCGGGCCTGAAGTTCCTTGATGGCTTCTTCGGTAGCGCGGTACTCGTTGATCAGGGACATGGAGTGTTCCTTAATGCGTGTTCAGAAATGTGTGGGGCAATAATAGACAGGCAATACTCGCAAGTAAACATATTGTTGGGCAATTAACTGTTAACTAAGCTGTGACAACCATTTCTCTGCGTGAACAAAAATTTACAATTAACCCTGCATTTCGTCATGTCTGTCAGAGAATGCCGGCAGTGCATCTCGTCAGGAACACAGGCCACGGCCGCTGCGATCAATACTGCGTTTTTTCTGGCGGGCCGCTAGAATGAGCGCCTTTGCGAAGTTCTGGAGTCTCATTCATGCGCACCTATCGTCTGGTGATCGCCTGCCCCGACCGTGTTGGCATCGTGGCGAAAGTCAGTAATTTCCTGGCCTTGTACAATGGCTGGATCAACGAAGCCAGCCACCACTCTGATGAGCAGAGCGGTTGGTTCTTCATGCGCCATGAAATCCGCGCCGAATCGCTGCCGTTCGGTATCGAAGCCTTCCGTGAGGCGTTTGCGCCGATTGCCGAAGAGTTCTCCATGACCTGGCGCATTACCGACTCGGCGCAGAAAAAGCGCGTGGTGCTGATGGCCAGCCGCGAGTCGCACTGCCTGGCCGACCTGCTGCACCGCTGGCACACCGATGAACTGGACTGCGAGATCCCTTGCGTGATCTCCAACCACAACGACCTGCGCAGCATGGTCGAGTGGCACGGTATTCCGTTCTTCCATGTACCGGTCGACCCCAAGGACAAGGCACCGGCCTTTGCCGAAGTTTCGCGCCTGGTGCAGGAGCACGCCGCCGACGTGGTGGTGCTGGCCCGCTACATGCAGATCCTGCCGCCGCAGCTGTGCCAGGACTATGCTGAAAAGGTGATCAACATCCACCACAGCTTCCTGCCGTCGTTCGTCGGCGCCAAGCCGTATCACCAGGCCGCCCTTCGCGGTGTGAAACTGATCGGCGCGACCTGCCACTACGTTACCGAAGAGCTGGACGCCGGTCCGATCATCGAGCAGGACGTGGTGCGTGTCAGCCATGCCGACAGCATCGATGACATGGTCCGCTTTGGCCGTGATGTGGAGAAGATGGTGTTGGCCCGTGGCCTGCGTTATCACCTGGAAGACCGGGTGCTGGTGCATGGCAACAAGACTGTGGTGTTTGACTGATACAGACTGTTTGTTTGTGGGGTTTTGGGGCTGTTTTGAAGCCCATCGCAACACAAGGCCGCTCCTACAAGGGATCGCGTACCGGCACTGCGTCGCGTAACTCCTGTAGGAGCGGCCTTGTGTCGCGAAAGGGGCGCGAAGCGCCCCCAGCAATCTGAGGGATAAGCCGATGGCCAAGCAGCGCAACCAACCCACCGCCTCACCCCCACCCACCCTCGGTGAAGGCTGCCTGGCCCGCTACGATCCCGAAGCCCTGGCCGATACCGATGGCACCGATTTCCCCGGCGCCGCCGAACTCTGGCAGCAGCTCAACCCGCCTGACGCCGCCAACGCTCCAGCAGCGGGCGCGCCAGCAGACACACAAACACCGGCCCACCCGCCAGCAGATAAAAGTAGTAAGTGACCGCCCGCCATATCAGGATTGCCGCAGCCGCGGTCGAACTGCCCACCAGTGGCGTCAGCAGGCTGGCCGAAGTCAGCTCGGCGGCGCCGGCACCACCCGGCAGCAGGCTGAACTGGCCAGCACTGAGCGACAGCATCTGCACCAGGAAGCTGGGGATCCACGCCAGGTCTACCCCCAACCCCCTCAATACCAGATACAACACGCTGTAGCGCAGGCCCCAGTGGGCGCAGGTCAGGGTGAACACCAAGGTCAGCGTACGCTTGGGCAGGCGCCAGGTCTGCGCCAGTGCATCGATGAAGCGTAGCAGTTTGCGTGCCCAGCGCCGCTTGCGCTGGCGGCTCATGCCCAGGCGGCGCAGCAACCTGCCGTTCACGCGCATCACCGTGCGCCGGTAGCGCAGCAGGCCGATCACCCCGGCCAGTGCCGTGCACAGCAGCAACGCGCTGCCCAGCAACATGCTCTCCTGGCTGCGGCCCAGGCTGTGGAACAGTGCATAACCGGCAATAGCCAGCATCGCGCAGAAAAAGAACACCAGGTCGTTCAGCTGATCCATGGCAAACACCGCGCCGCTGCGCGCCGGGCCGATCCGGTCACGTGCCAGCAGGGCCATCAGGGTCAAGGGGCCGCCGCTGCCGCCGGGGGTGGTACAGATGGCGAACTCGGTAGCCATCACCACACCCAGGCTGCGCAGACGCCCAAGCCTTGCTCCTTGCTGGCCGAGCAACAGGCGCAAGCGGATGGCGTTGATGACCCAGCAAAGCAGGATCATGCCTAGCAGGGTCAGCATGAGGCTGGGGGCGAAGCGCTGCAGCCTCGGCAGCAGCTCGCTGCCACCGAGCAGGGCCGGCACCAGCACGGCACCCAGCAGTGTCAGGGCCAGCCAGGCCAGGCGGTTCATACGCTGGCCTGGCGGTCGAGCCAGGTGGACTTGGTCAGCGGCTCGCGGCCCTGTGCCAGTAGCGTGTGCAAGGTGTTCAGCCAATAGTCGCGGGACGCGCGATGGCGCATGTCCACCGGGTGCAGGCCCAGGCGCAGGGTCTGGGCGTCGCGCCAGCGCCGGCATTGCCAGTCGCACAGCACCCGTGACAGGCCACGGCGCCAGGCACTGCGTGCACTCCAGACAAGCCCTGGGGCCTTGATCGCGGTGAAGTCCGGTAAACGATACAGGTGCTGTGGCGTGCTGGTGTAGCGCAGCGGCAGACGGCGCAGTGCCTGGCGGGTGCCTTCGCTCATCAGCCAGGCAGGCGCGACGAAGCCTGCCACTGGCCAGCCCTGCTGGGCGAACAGTGCCAGGCCGTGCTCCAGTCGTTGCAGGGCCTGCTGCTGGTCAAGGGCGTAGAATTCGCCTTCGTGGGTATAGATGCGGCGCATGAAGTATTCGCCGGGTGTGCGCGGTGGTGGCCCGCTGTCGGCATGGTAGAAGCCGTGCAGGGCAAGCTCGTCGCCCTGGGCCAGGCGCCGTTCGAGCAAGCGGCAGAAGGTAGGCGAGCGTTGCAGCGGGTTGCGGTGGTGAAAGTCCGGCACCACCAGCCAGGTCATTGGGATGCCGCCGATGGCGTCGACGGCCTGGACGAAAGGCTGGTAGTCGGGCCAGGTCTCGGGCGCGACATCGTGCAGCACCAGCATCAGGCTGCGCGATGCCGGTAGCGGCTCAGCCATGGGCACGTACCTGTGGCTGGTGGCCGAGCACAGCCTGGTAGTGCTGCAGCAGGCCGGTGACGACGTTGTCCCACGAATAGTGCTGCTCGGCATGGCGACGGGCCTGTACCCCAAGCGTGCGCACACCGGCTTCGAACGCCTCTTGCACGGCCGTCGCCATGGCTTGGCTATCGTTGGGGCGGCACAAGCGCCCGCACTGTTCGTTGACGATTTCGCCGAAAGCACCTGCGCGCACGGCCACTACCGGCGTGGCGCTGGCCATCGCTTCGAGAATGACCAGGCCGAAGGTTTCCTGGTCACCGGCATGCACCAGCAGGTCGGCGCTGGCCATCAGCCGGGCGACTTCCGGTGCCGGGCAGAAGTGATCGATCACACTGACGTTCCGCGGTACGTTGGCCGGCATGTTCGAACCCACCAACAGCAAGTGGTAGGGGTGGCCCAGGTGCTGCATGCAGTCGAGCAGCACTGGCAGGTTCTTTTCTCGCGAGCCACGGCCGGCGTAGATCAGCAGGCGACTGGTTTCGGCAATACCCAGTTCGGCACGCAGCTGCGGGTCGCGCTGGTTGGGGTGGAAGGTGGCCAGGTCGACGCCCAGGCGCTGCACGTGCACATCGCGCACGCCCAAGCGGCGCAACTTGTCTGCCATGACCTGGCTGGGGGCCAGGACCCGGTCGAAATTGCCGTACAGCTTGCTGACATAGGCCTCTACATTGGGGGTGAACCAGTTGCCCATGCGGTTGCTGACCAGCAGCGGCAGGTCGGAATGGTAGAAGCCGATTACCGGCACATCGAGCTTGCGCCGCGCTTCCAGCGCAGCCCAGGCGGTCAGGTAGGGGTCGCCGACTTCGATCAGGTCGGGCTTGAGCCTGCGCAGCACATTGCACCAAGGGGCCAGGCGTACCGGGAAGCGGTAGCCATTGCCGAACGGCAGCGGCGGTGCGGGCACCTGGTATATGCCATCGGCGTGCTGGGCGCTGGCACCGGGTATCAGCAAGCTGTGGCGGACGCCCTGGATGGCGTCGAGGCGGTGGTGTTTGGCATCAAGATAGGTACGTACGCCACCACTGGCGGGGGCGTAGAACATGGTGATGTCGGCGATGTGCACGATCAGCATCCCTCCGGGATCGTCTTCGGGTCTGTCATCCGGCGTTAACGGGCCGGCGATGACGCGCCTAAAGGTTGACCTATCAGAAGGATAGTTTGTTCGATCGGGGTTGGGTTGGGCGGGGGATCGGTGTGGGCTTCTTCGCGGGCTTGCCCGCTCCCACAGGGATTACACAGGCTTCAGGGGCTGTGCAGTTCCTGTGGGAGCGGGCGGGCGCGCGAAGCAGGCGACGCGGATTGAGATCAGATGCGGAAGCTGCCCACCAGGTGCTTCAGGCGGCCGGCCTGCTGCTCCAGGTCGGAGCAGGCGCGCAGGGTGGCCTGCAGGTTTTCCACGCCCTCCTGGTTGAGCATGTTGATTTCGTTGATGTCCATGTTGATCGCTTCGACCACGGCGGTCTGCTCTTCGGTGGCGGTGGCTACCGACTGGTTCATGCCGTCGATCTCTCCGATGCGCACGGTAACGCTGTCCAGCCGTTCACCGGCCTGGTTGGCGATCTGCATGCTGTCCTGGCTGTGGCGCTGGCTCTGGTCCATGGTCTCGACCGATTCGCGCGCGCCGACCTGCAGTTCTTCGATCATGGTCTGCACCTGTTGCGCCGACTCCTGGGTGCGGTGCGCCAGGTTGCGTACTTCATCGGCGACAACCGCAAAACCACGCCCGGCTTCACCGGCGCGTGCCGCCTCGATGGCCGCGTTCAGCGCCAGCAGGTTGGTCTGCTGGGAAATGCTGGTGATCACCTCAAGGATCTGACCGATGTTGACGGTCTTGCTGTTCAGCGTCTCGATGTGCGCGCTGGAAGTGACGATCAGGTCGGACAGGCGGTTCATTGCTGCAATGTTGCGTTCCACCACCTGCTGTCCTTCTTCGGCTAGCAGCCGCGCCGAACTGGCGTGCTGCGAGGCCTGGGCGGCGTTGCCGGCAATTTCCTGGGCGGCGGCGCCCAGTTCGTTGATGGCGGCGGCCACGCTGTTGGTGCGGTTGGACTGTTCGTCGGAGTTGGTCATCGACGAGTTCGAGGCACTGATGACCCGCAGGGCAACTTCGTTGACCTGCTCGGTGGCCGAGGACACTTCGCGGATCGAACTGTGAATACGTTCGACAAAACGGTTGAAGGCGCTGCCCAAAATGCCGAATTCGTCATGGTTGTGGATGCGCAGGCGCTTGGTCAGGTCGCCTTCACCTTCGGCGATGTCTTCCATGGCACGGGTCATGGTGTGCAGCGGCTGCATCAGCACGCGGATCAGCAGCCCGAGCAGGCCGATGATGATCACCACCGCCACCAGCGTGGCGATCACCGCCGAGGTGCGGAAGGTGCTCAGCATCGAGAAGGCCTTGTCCTTGTCCACCGACAGGCCGATGTACCAGTTGGCCGACGGCAGGCCGGTGATCGGGGTGAAGGTCAGCAGGCGGGCCTGGCCGTCGCTCTGCACTTCGGTCAACTCACCGCTCAGTTTCGGCGTGTGCTGCGGGAACAGGTCCGACAGCGACTTCATCACCAGGTCTTTGTCCGGGTGCACCAGGATCTTGCCTTGATCGTTGACCAGGAAGGCATAGCCCATGCCGCCGAAGTTCAGCGAGTTGATGATCTGCACCAGGCCGTCCAGGGCCAGGTCGCCACCGACGACACCGACACTGCCGGACACTTTGTTGATGATGCCGATGACCATCCTGTTGGTGGCCATGTCGATGTATGGCTCGGTCAGGATCGGGCCTGCGGCGTTCATGCCGTCCTTGTACCAGGGACGGATGCGTGGGTCGTAGCCGTCTGGCATCTTCGTGTCAGGACGCACGCTGAAGCCACCGTCGACCTTGCCCACGTAAACTGTGAGAAAGCTCGAGATCAGTGCATTCTGGCTCATCAGGGTTTCTGCGCTGGCCGGGTTCTGGGCAATATTCTGCGCCAGGTTTTCCACCAGCTTGATACGGCCTTCGAACAGGTTGCGGATATTGGTCGAAGTGGAAGCGCCCATTTCAGCCAGATAGTTCTCGAGGTCCTCGCGGATCGCATTACGTTGGAGGTAATCGTTGTAGAGCGTGAAAAGGCTGAAGGCGAGTATCACGATCAGTGATGCTGCCAAAAGAATCTTGTGGCTGAAACGAAGGCTTTTGTTCATGGCGTAATCGGTTCCGCTAAGGTTTCATATCAGGCGTTTGCACGCGTGGAGTCGCAAAGCAGTGCAATATCCCGAAAAAGTCCCTTTTCGGTTGTTCCTCTCTATTAAGGCGAATATCACCCACAGGTATCGGCCGAATTACGGTAAAGCTTGAGCAGAGGATTTATGAGATGTCGGAATTTTCGACCATCGTTGTAGGTGCTGGTCCGGATGGCCAGCCGGTTGGGCAAGCCATGAGGTTGGCCAACCGCCATGGCCTGGTTGCGGGCGCTACGGGTACTGGCAAGACCGTCACCCTGCAGCATCTGGCGGAAGCGTTCAGTGACGCCGGGGTTGCGGTGTTCGCCGCCGATGTCAAAGGCGACCTGTGCGGCCTGGGCGCTGCTGGTGCGCCGCAGGGCAAGGTGGCCGAGCGTATCGCCGGCATGCCCTGGCTGGGGCACAGGCCCCAGGCTTACCCGGTGAGCCTGTGGGACATTGCCGGGCAGTCCGGCCACCCGCTGCGTACCACCCTCAGTGAAATGGGGCCGCTGCTGCTGGGCAACCTGCTGGAACTGACCGACAGCCAACAGGCGGCGCTGTATGCGGCGTTCAAGGTAGCCGACCGTGAAGGCCTGCTGCTGCTGGACCTCAAGGACCTCAAGGCGCTGCTCGCGCACCTGAAGGACAACCCGCAACTGCTGGGCGAAGACAGCGCGCTGATGACCACGGCCTCCACTCAGGCGCTGTTGCGCCGGTTGGCGACCCTGGAACAGCAGGGCGCCGAGGCGTTGTTCGGTGAACCGGGGTTGCAGCTTGAGGACCTCCTGCGGCCAGACCCGGATGGCCGTGGGCGTATCCACCTGCTGGACGCCAGCCGGTTGGTTCACGATGCCCCCAAGGTGTACGCGACCTTCCTGTTGTGGCTACTGGCCGAGTTGTTCGAACAGTTGCCCGAGCGTGGTGATGCCGACAAGCCGGTGCTGGCGTTGTTCTTCGATGAAGCGCACTTGTTGTTCAACGATACACCCAAGGCATTGCAGGATCGCCTGGAGCAGGTGGTGCGGCTGATTCGTTCCAAGGGCGTGGGTGTGTACTTCGTCACCCAGTCGCCGGGGGACTTGCCAGATGCGGTGCTGGCCCAGTTGGGCTTGCGCATTCAGCATGGCTTGCGGGCGTTCACTGCCAAGGAGCAGAAGTCGCTGCGGGCGGTGGCTGATGGCTTCCGCCCCAACCCGGCGTTCGACACCTTGGCGGTGCTGACCGAACTGGGTATTGGCGAGGCGCTGGTGGGGACACTGGAAGAGAAGGGCACGCCAGCGATGGTGCAGCGTGTGCTGATTGCACCGCCGCAGTCGCGTATCGGGCCGTTGAGCGCGGCTGAGCGCAGTGTGCTGATTGCCAATTCGCCGCTGGCAGGGCGTTACGACAAGCCTGTGGACCGTGAGTCGGCGTATGAGATGCTGACCCAGCGCAAGGGCGAGCCGGTGGAGCCCGCGCCGCAACCCAAGGCGGATGAAGAGAGCTTTGCCGACAAGGCTGGTGAGTTCTTGCAAAGTGCGGCAGGGCAGGCCATCGAGTCGGCGGTGCGCCAGGCGGCCAACCAGTTGGGGCGGCAGTTGGTGCGAGGGTTGATGGGGTCGTTGCTGGGGGGCAAGAAAAGGTAGGTTGCCTGTACCGGCCCTATCGCCGGCAAGCCAGCTCCCACAGGTACTGCACAGGCCTTGCGGGCGGTGCAATACCTGTGGGAGCTGGCTTGCCGGCGATAGGGCCGGTACAGGAATGACACCTATGAAAAAGGCGCCCGTCAGGCGCCTTCTTCTTATTGCGGTATCACTCAGCCAATGGCTTTGGACGCCAGCCAGAACAGGCCGGCCGCCAGGCCCATCGACGCAGGCAGGGTCAGTACCCAGGCCAGCAGGATGGTCTTCACGGTGCCGCCTTGCAGGCCGCTCTTGTTGGCGACCATGGTGCCGGCCACACCGGACGACAGCACGTGGGTGGTCGATACCGGCAGGGCGAAGATGTTGGCCATGCCGATGGCACAAGCCGCGGTGATCTGTGCCGACATGCCCTGGGCATAGGTCATGCCCTGCTTGCCGATCTTCTCGCCAACGGTCAGTACCACGCGCTTCCAGCCGACCATGGTACCCAGGCCCAGGGCCAGGGCGACGGCCACGATCACCCAGAACGGGGCGTACTCGGTAGTGGCGGTCAGGTCTTTGCGCAGTTTTTCCAGATCGGCCTTTTCACGGGCTTCCAGGCCTGGCAGCTTGCCGACCTTCTTCGCCGTGTCGTCCAGGCACAGCAGGTAGCGGCGCACTTCGACACGCTTGTCGGCACTCAGGCTGTGGTAGTCGGTCACGCCCTGCAGCGAGGACTGCAGCGCGGCAATGGTCGGCTCGGTCTGCTGCGGGTTGCAGCTGAACTGCTCCGGCAGGTCGCTGGACTTGGCCTTGCCCAGTGCCAGGAACTCGCCCAGGGTGGCGGCGTTGCGCTGGTAGAACTGGCTCATGTGCAAGGTGGCGTCGCGGGTACGCTCGATCTGGTAGGTGGTGCTGTTCAGGTCGAGGACGAATTTGGCCGGGACGATACCGATCAGCACCAGCATGATCAGGCCGATGCCTTTCTGGCCGTCGTTGGAGCCGTGCACGAAGCTCACGCCCATGGCCGAAACCACCAGTACCAGGCGGTTCCAGAACGGTGGGTGCTTTTTGTCGTCGAGCTTGCGGCGCTGCTCGGGGGTCTTGTGCATCTTCGACAGCGGACGCCACCACTTGAGGCCGATCAGCACCATAGCGGCAACGGCGAAGCCGGCCATCGGCGAGACCACCAGCGACATGGCGATGTCGATAGCCTTCTGCCAGTTGACACCGTCGCCCAGCGGGATGTCGTTGATCAGGGCGTTGGCCAGGCCGACGCCGAGGATGGAGCCGATCAGCGTGTGCGAGCTGGAGGCGGGGATACCGAAGTACCAGGTGCCCAGGTTCCAGGTGATGGCCGCAGCCAGCAGCGAGAAGACCATGGCCAGGCCGTGTCCGGTGTTCACATTGATCAGCAACTCTACTGGCAGCAGGTGCACGATGGCATAGGCCACCCCGACACCGCCGAGCAGAACGCCAAGGAAGTTGAACACGCCGGAGAAGAACACGGCGAGGTGCGGCGGCATGGCTTTGGTATAGATGACGGTAGCTACCGCGTTGGCGGTGTCATGAAAGCCATTGATGAACTCGAAGGCGAGCACGAAGGTCAAGGCGAGCAGCAGGCTCACCAACACCCAGGCATCCAGTCCGCTGAATAATTCGATCATGAAGGTTGTCTGGCGATCTTAGGGGGGCGGGATTATGCCAGAAAACGTTGGCAATCGATGCATTTGCGACAGACCGACGGCAATCTTCCTGACGCGAGCGTGATGTGCACGGTGCGACGTGCCGGCAGGGAAATATCCGCTAAAGCGCGTAAAAGCTGGCGAAAACCGGCAAAAAGCTGGATAAAAAGCCGCTTCGCTTCGTTTCAAACGGGCGTATGAAATTTGTGTAATTCCATTTCACCATCGGCCGGACAGTAAAGATCGACCGCGCCCGGGCTGGCCGGGCGACGACGCGCTGGCGTGGTCCCGGGTCAGGGAGTGTCGCTGCGCAGTTCCTTTTCCATACGTTCCAGTTCCTGGCTGAAGGCCTGGTCGCGCACGCTGGCGCGCTTGCGCCAAGGTTTGCGTTCCGGATCCGGTTGTGCGGCGTAAGTGGTGACTTCGCCACCATAAACATCCTTGTAACGTTCAGCCTGGCGCTCGAGTTCCGCGCGCAGTTCATCTTTCGTCACAGTAGTACCTGAATTAAGTTTGATGACAGTTGTTATGCGTTGTGCAGCGTGCACATGCCTTGCTGGCCGCAACGGCTTGATACAGCGGAGGGTTCCATTACCACGGCATCGTCGAGGCCTGCGCAATCGATTATAGCAATCGATATTCGCCGAACATCGTAATTTACCCAACCCTGACATCACAAGACGCAAGTAATGGAATGCATTCGATGACAGTTTGGGCCTTTCGTACAAGTTTGAAAGGCAATACGGACAAAAGTTCGTTGCAGTGCAGCAGCGGGACCGTCGACCGGGAGGGTAATGAAAAACGGCCTCGCCAAAAGGCGAGGCCGTTGCCTGGGGACTTCTACGGTGGGTACCTGACCAGTCTCTCCAAAGAAGCCACAAGTGGCATGAGAAAGGTATAAGTAAAAGTGTCAGCGGTCAATTGCGATTATCGGCCGTTTGTTCGATAATCGCACGAGTGGGCGTTTTTTTTTGAGGTGTGCGATGAGTGACGAAACCTTGGCCAGCGATTCCGTCAATCCAGAGTCGGTCAACCTGGAGCAGGGGCGACCTGCCTCGGCAGCCCTGGCACCACCGATCGTGGCGTCACCGGCCAAGCGCATCCAGGCCTTTACCGGCGACCCGGACTTCATGACTTCCCTGGCGCGAGGCCTGGCAGTCATCCAGGCCTTTCAGGAACGCAAGCGCCACCTGACCATCGCCCAGATCAGCCACCGCACCGAAATCCCCCGTGCTGCGGTACGCCGTTGCCTGCACACGTTGATCAAGCTGGGTTACGCCACCACCGACGGGCGCACCTATTCGCTGTTGCCCAAAGTGCTGACGCTGGGGCATGCGTACCTGTCGTCGACGCCGCTGGCGATTTCCGCCCAGCCTTACCTGGACCGCATCAGCGACCAGCTGCACGAGGCGGCCAACATGGCCACGCTCGAAGGTGACGACATTCTTTATATAGCCCGTTCGGCCACCGTGGAGCGGCTGATTTCGGTCGACCTGTCGGTGGGCGGGCGCCTGCCGGCCTATTGCACATCGATGGGGCGCATCCTGTTGGCGGCCATGGACGACACCAGCCTGCGTGAATACCTGGAGCGTGCCGACCTGAAGGCGCGTACCAGCCGTACCTTGCACGACCCCGAGTCGCTGTTCGCCTGTATCCAGCAGGTGCGTGCCCAGGGCTGGTGCGTGGTAGACCAGGAACTGGAGCAGGGGCTGCGCTCGATTGCGGTGCCGGTGTATGACGCCTCGGGGCAGGTGCTGGCTGCGTTGAATGTGAGTACCCATGTCGGGCGGGTGACGCGCAGTGAGCTGGAGCAGCGGTTCTTGCCGATCCTGCTCGCAGCCAGCCGGGACCTTTGCCATCAGTTGTTTGGCTGAGCCCCGCAGGGCGCACAGCGCGCCACTTTCAAATTTAGAACAGGAAAAACCCTTTCCTGTGCGATAAACGCACAGTGTCGTTCGCGGTGAATTGCGCCGCTTCCGCCCGCTGATTAATGTCTCTCGCAACGGTCGGCTGTGCCGACCGAACAAGAAAAACATAAGAGGCACTTAACATGAATACTGTCCCCTCGCTGCCGCGGCCGCACCCGCGCGCAGTACCGTTATATCCAGGCTGACGCCGGCCGCATTCCCCAAATCATCGTCCTCTGTACCGTTTGATCGCGTGCAGTGGGCTGGCTGTGCCCCTCATTCTGGAAAACAATAATGAATCAAGCGCAAACCAACGTCGGCAATAGCCTCGACGTCCAGTCGTTCATCAATCAGCAGCCGCTGTCCCGCTACCAATGGCGGGTGGTGTTGCTGTGCTTCCTGATCGTCTTCCTCGATGGCCTGGACACCGCCGCCATGGGCTTCATCGCCCCGGCCCTTTCGCAGGAGTGGGGGATAGACCGCGCCAGCCTCGGCCCGGTCATGAGTGCTGCATTGATCGGTATGGTTTTCGGTGCCCTCGGCTCCGGCCCACTGGCGGACCGTTTTGGCCGCAAGGGCGTGCTGGTGGGCGCAGTGCTGGTATTCGGTGGCTTCAGCCTGGCCTCGGCCTACGCCACCAACGTCGATCAGTTGCTGGTGTTGCGCTTCCTGACTGGCCTGGGCCTTGGTGCAGGTATGCCCAACGCCACCACGCTATTGTCTGAATATACCCCCGAGCGCCTCAAGTCGCTGTTGGTGACCAGCATGTTCTGCGGCTTCAACCTGGGCATGGCCGGTGGTGGTTTCATTTCCGCCAAGATGATCCCGGCCTACGGCTGGCACAGCCTGCTGGTGATCGGTGGCGTGCTGCCGTTGCTGCTGGCGCTTGTGCTGATGGTGTGGCTGCCGGAGTCAGCGCGGTTCCTGGTGGTGCGCAACCGGGGGACCGACAAGGTGCGCAAGACCTTGTCGCCCATCGCGCCACAGGTGGTGGCCGAGGCGGGCAGCTTCAGCGTGCCGGAGCAAAAGGCAGTGGCTGCGCGCAACGTGTTTGCGCTGATCTTCTCCGGTACCTACGGCATGGGCACCATGCTGTTGTGGCTGACCTATTTCATGGGCCTTGTGATCGTCTATCTGCTGACCAGCTGGTTGCCAACCTTGATGCGCGACAGCGGCGCGAGCATGGAACAGGCTGCCTTCATCGGCGCACTGTTCCAGTTCGGTGGCGTGCTGAGCGCCGTCGGTGTGGGTTGGGCCATGGACCGCTTCAATCCGCACAAGGTGATCGGCATTTTCTACCTGCTGGCCGGGGTGTTCGCCTACGCCGTGGGGCAGAGCCTGGGCAACATCACCGTATTGGCCACGCTGGTGCTGGTTGCCGGCATGTGCGTGAACGGCGCCCAATCGGCGATGCCTTCGCTGGCGGCGCGCTTCTATCCAACACAGGGCCGCGCCACAGGGGTATCGTGGATGCTGGGTATCGGCCGCTTCGGTGCGATTCTCGGGGCCTGGAGTGGTGCGACGCTGCTGGGGCTGGGCTGGAACTTCGAACAGGTGCTGACGGCATTGCTGGTGCCGGCGGGGCTGGCGACCGTGGGTGTGATCGTGAAAGGGCTGGTGAGCCACGCTGACGCGACCTGACGCAATGACCTCATTGCCGGCAAGTCAGCTCCCACAGGAATGCATCAGGCCCCGAGCCGGTGCGGTACCTGTGGGAGCTGGCTTGCCGGCGATGAGGCCAGTACAGGCAGTGAGGGGAGATAGGTAGGGATGCAATAATTGGTTCGATAATCGCACAAATAGTCGATTATCGGATTGTAAGCCACCCACCAGTCTCCTTAATCTGAGCTCACCGAAGCACCCTGACCAGGAGTCTCCAAATGGCTGCAATTCTCCCGCTTCACGAAGCCGTGAAGCAGTTCATCCAGGATGGCGATACCGTCGCCCTCGAAGGTTTCACCCACCTGATCCCGACTGCCGCCGGCCACGAGATCATCCGTCAGGGCAAGCGCGACCTGACCCTGGTGCGCATGACTCCGGACCTGATCTACGACCAGCTGATCGGCGCCGGCTGCGCCAGCAAGCTGATCTTCTCCTGGGGTGGTAACCCAGGTGTCGGTTCGCTGCACCGCCTGCGTGATGCCGTCGAGAAGCAGTGGCCACACGCCATCGAAATTGAAGAACACAGCCATGCCGACCTGGCAAACGCCTATGTCGCCGGTGCTTCTGGCCTGCCGTTCGCCGTGCTGCGTGCCTACGCCGGCTCCGACCTGCCGAAGGTCAACCCGCTGATCAAGAGCGTCACCTGCCCGTTCACCGGGGAAGTGCTGGCAGCCGTGCCGTCGGTGCGCCCGGATGTGACCGTGATCCACGCGCAAAAGGCCGACCGCAAAGGCAACGTGCTGCTGTGGGGCATCCTCGGTGTGCAGAAGGAAGCCGCCCTGGCCGCCAAGCGCTGCATCGTCACCGTCGAGGAAATCGTCGACGACCTGCAGGCCCCGATGAACGCCTGTGTGCTGCCGACCTGGGCCCTGAGCGCGGTATGCCTGGTACCTGGCGGTGCGCACCCGTCCTATGCCCACGGCTACTACGAGCGTGACAACCGCTTCTACCAGGCCTGGGACCCGATCGCGCGTAGTCGCGAATCGTTCACCGCCTGGATCGACACCTACATCCGTGGCACTGCCGATTTCAACGAATTCAAGGCCAAGCTGGCCAGCACTGCGGAGGCCGCACAATGAGCTACTCCACTTCCGAAATGATGACCGTCGCTGCAGCCCGTCGCCTGCGCAACGGTGCTGTGTGCTTCGTCGGCATCGGCCTGCCATCCAAGGCTGCCAACCTGGCGCGCCTGACATCGTCGCCAGACGTGGTGCTGATCTACGAATCCGGCCCGATCGGCGCCAAGCCAAGCGTGCTGCCGCTGTCTATCGGCGACGGCGAGCTGGCCGAAACCGCTGACACCGTGGTGCCGACCGGCGAGATCTTCCGCTACTGGCTGCAAGGTGGGCGCATCGACGTCGGCTTCCTCGGCGCCGCCCAGGTCGACCGCTTCGGCAACATCAACACTACCGTCGTCGGTGATTACCACGCCCCGAAAACCCGCCTGCCAGGTGCTGGTGGCGCACCGGAAATCGCTGGTTCCGCCAAGCAGGTACTGATCATCCTCAAGCAGTCGCCGCGTGCCTTTGTCGACAAGCTGGACTTCATCACCTCGGTTGGCCACGGTGAAGGCGGCGACTCGCGCAAACGCCTTGGCCTGCCAGGCGACGGCCCGGTCGGTATCATCACCGACCTGTGCATCATGGAGCCGGAAGCCGGGACCCACGAATTCGTCGTCACTGCGATCCACCCGGGTGTGACCCGCGAGCAGATCATCGCCGCCACTGGCTGGGCGATCCGCTTTGCCGACGATGTGCAGACCACCGCCGAACCGACCGAAGTCGAGCTGTCCGCTCTGCGTGACCTCGAAGCCCGTACCGCCGCGGCCCATGGCCAGGTCGCAGGAGAAGCCTGATGCGCGACGTATTCATCTGTGACGCCATTCGCACCCCGATCGGCCGCTTCGGTGGCGCCCTGGCCGGCGTGCGGGCCGACGACCTGGCCGCCGTGCCACTGAAGGCGCTGATCGAGCGCAACCCGACCGTGCAGTGGGATCAGGTTGACGAAGTGTTCTTCGGCTGCGCCAACCAGGCTGGTGAAGACAACCGCAACGTGGCACGCATGGCGCTGCTGCTGGCCGGCCTGCCGGAGAGCATTCCGGGTGTCACCTTGAACCGCCTGTGCGCGTCGGGCATGGATGCCATCGGCACTGCCTTCCGCGCCATTGCCAGCGGCGAAATGGAGCTGGCGATTGCCGGCGGCGTCGAGTCGATGTCGCGTGCCCCGTTCGTCATGGGCAAGGCCGAAAGCGGCTATTCGCGCAACATGAAGCTCGAAGACACCACCATCGGCTGGCGTTTCATCAACCCGCTGATGAAGAGCCAGTACGGTGTGGACTCCATGCCGGAAACCGCCGACAACGTGGCCGACGATTACCAGGTTTCGCGTGCCGACCAGGACGCCTTCGCCCTGCGCAGCCAGCAGAAGGCAGCTGCGGCCCAGGCCGCCGGCTTCTTCGCCGAAGAGATCGTGCCGGTGCGTATCGCGCACAAGAAGGGCGAGACCATCGTCGAGCGTGACGAACACCTGCGCCCGGAAACCACGCTGGAAGCCTTGACCAAGCTCAAGCCGGTCAACGGCCCGGACAAGACCGTCACCGCTGGCAATGCCTCGGGCGTGAACGACGGTGCCGCGGCGTTGATCCTGGCTTCGGCCGAGGCTGTGAAGAAACACGGCCTGACCCCACGTGCCCGCGTACTGGGCATGGCCAGCGCCGGTGTTGCACCGCGAGTGATGGGCATTGGTCCGGTGCCGGCAGTGCGCAAGCTGACCGAGCGCCTGGGTGTGGCGGTGAATGATTTCGATGTGATCGAGCTCAACGAAGCCTTTGCCAGCCAAGGTCTGGCGGTGCTGCGTGAGCTGGGTGTGGCCGACGATGCACCGCAGGTGAACCCCAACGGCGGTGCCATCGCCCTGGGCCACCCGCTGGGCATGAGCGGTGCGCGCCTGGTGCTGACTGCGCTTCACCAGCTGGAGAAGAGCGGTGGGCGTAAGGGCCTGGCGACCATGTGTGTGGGCGTAGGCCAAGGTTTGGCGCTGGCCATCGAGCGGGTTTGACTTGTACCGGCCTCTTCCCGGGTAAACCCGCCCCCCCAGGGGGAACCACGCCTCCCGCGGTGGGAGCGGGCTTGCCCGCGAAGAGGCCGGTCCTGCCAGACTCAAGGCCAGTTGCCAGCCAGATAGCGGAACGAGTGTGTTACCAGGTGTGTCTAGAATTACCTGCGACCCTCCAGGAGTAAACTCACCATGACCTCAACCTATTACACCGGCGAAGAACGCAGCAAACGCATCTTCGCTATCGTTGGTGCCTCTTCAGGCAACCTGGTGGAATGGTTCGACTTCTACGTCTATGCCTTCTGCGCGATCTACTTTGCCCCGGCTTTCTTCCCCTCCGACGACCCCACCGTGCAGTTGTTGAACACGGCAGGCGTGTTCGCCGCGGGCTTTCTGATGCGCCCCATCGGTGGCTGGATCTTCGGCCGCCTCGCTGACCGCCATGGTCGCAAGAATTCCCTGATGATCTCGGTGCTGATGATGTGCTTCGGCTCCCTGATGATCGCCTGCCTGCCTACCTATGCCAGCATCGGCACCTGGGCCCCGGCGCTGCTTTTGCTGGCCCGGTTGATCCAGGGCCTGTCGGTAGGCGGCGAATACGGCACCACTGCCACTTACATGAGTGAAGTAGCCCTGCGCGGCCAGCGCGGTTTCTTCGCCTCGTTCCAGTACGTGACCCTGATCGGCGGCCAGTTGCTGGCGGTGCTGGTGGTGGTGATCCTGCAGCAACTGCTCACCGAAGAAGAGCTGCGCGCCTGGGGCTGGCGCATTCCGTTCGTGGTCGGTGCCATTGCCGCACTGATCTCGCTGATGCTGCGCCGCTCGCTGCATGAGACCAGCAGCGCCGAAACCCGCCAGGACAAGGATGCCGGCACCATCAAGGGCCTGTTCCGCGATCATGCGGCGGCCTTCATCACCGTGCTCGGCTATACCGCGGGCGGTTCGCTGATCTTCTATACCTTCACCACCTACATGCAGAAGTACCTGGTCAACACCGCTGGCATGACCGCGAAGAACGCCAGCTATGTGATGACCGGTGCGCTGTTCCTGTTCATGGTGCTACAGCCGTTCTTTGGCATGCTCTCCGACCGCATCGGTCGGCGTAATTCGATGATGCTGTTCGGTGCCCTGGGGACGCTGTTTACCGTGCCGTTGCTGATGGCGCTGAAAACCGTGAGCAGCCCGTTCATGGCCTTCGTGCTGATTACCCTGGCGTTGTGTATCGTCAGTTTCTATACCTCGATCAGCGGCCTGGTGAAGGCCGAGATGTTCCCGCCGCAAGTACGCGCACTGGGCGTGGGCCTGGCCTATGCAGTGGCGAACGCGGCGTTCGGCGGTTCGGCCGAGTACGTGGCCCTGGGCCTGAAGACCCTGGGCATGGAAAACACTTTCTACTGGTACGTGACGGCGATGATGGCGATTGCCTTCCTGTTCAGCCTGCGCCTGCCGAAGCAGGCGGCCTACCTGCACCACGATAATTAAGGACGTGGCATGACCAACCAACTGTTCGACGCCTACTTCACCGCACCGGCCATGCGCGAGATCTTCTCCGACCGTGGCCGCCTGCAGGGCATGCTCGATTTCGAGGCGGCGCTGGCGCGTGCCGAGGCGGCTGCCGGGCTGGTCCCGCATAGCGCTGTAGCGGCCATCGAGGCGGCGTGCCACGCCGAGCGCTATGACGTTGACGCGCTGGCCAATGCCATCGCCACTGCTGGCAACTCGGCGATCCCGCTGGTGAAGGCGTTGGGCAAGGTGATTGCCAGTGGCGTGCCCGAAGCCGAGCGCTATGTGCACCTGGGCGCCACCAGCCAGGACGCGATGGACACCGGGCTGGTCCTGCAGCTGCGTGCTGCCCTCGACCTGATCGAAGCCGATCTAGGCAAGCTCGCCGATACCCTGTCGCGCCAGGCTTTGCAGCACGCCGACACGCCGCTGGTGGGGCGCACCTGGCTGCAGCACGCCACCCCCGTGACCTTGGGGATGAAACTGGCCGGTGTGCTGGGCGCCTTGACCCGTCACCGCCAGCGCTTGCATGAGCTGCGCCCACGCTTGCTGGTGCTGCAGTTCGGCGGCGCCTCGGGCAGCCTGGCGGCGTTGGGCAGCAAGGCGATGCCGGTAGCCGAAGCCCTGGCCGAGCAGCTCAAGCTGACCCTGCCCGAGCAGCCCTGGCACACCCAGCGCGATCGCCTGGTGGAGTTTGCCTCGGTGCTGGGCCTGATCGCTGGTAGCCTGGGCAAGTTCGGACGCGATGTCAGCTTGCTGATGCAGACCGAGGCGGGGGAACTGTTCGAGCCTTCCGCGCCGGGCAAGGGTGGGTCTTCGACCATGCCGCACAAGCGCAACCCTGTCGGCGCCGCGGTGCTGATCGGCGCCGCGACCCGCGTGCCGGGGCTGGTCTCTACGCTGTTCGCCGCCATGCCCCAGGAGCATGAGCGCAGCCTTGGCCTGTGGCATGCCGAATGGGAAACCCTGCCGGACATCTGCTGCCTGGTCTCTGGTGCGCTGCGCCAGGCCCAGGTGATTGCCGAGGGCATGGAAGTGGATGCCGCGCGCATGCGCCGTAACCTCGACCTGACCCAGGGCCTGGTGCTGGCCGAAGCGGTGAGCATCGTCCTCGCCCAGCGCCTGGGCCGCGACCACGCCCATCACCTGCTGGAGCAGTGCTGTCAGCGCGCTGTGGCCGAACAGCGCCACCTGCGCACCGTGCTGGGTGAAGAGCCGCAGGTCAGTGCCGAGCTGTCTGCCGAAGAACTCGATCGCTTGCTCGACCCTGCCCATTACTTGGGCCAGGCCCGCGTCTGGGTGGCGCGCGCCGTGTCCGAACATCAACGTTTCACTGCCTGAAGGAGACCGCTGTGGCGCACTTGCAACTGGCCGATGGCGTTTTGAATTACCAGATCGATGGCCCGGAAAACGCCCCGGTGCTGGTCCTGTCCAACTCGCTGGGCACCGACCTGGGCATGTGGGACACGCAGATACCACTGTGGAGCCAGCACTTGCGCGTGCTGCGCTACGACACCCGTGGCCACGGTGGGTCGCTGGTCACTGAAGGCCCCTACAGCATCGAACAGCTGGGCCGTGACGTGCTGGCCCTGCTCGATGGCCTGGATATCGCCAAGGCGCACTTCGTCGGCCTGTCGATGGGCGGCTTGATCGGCCAGTGGCTGGGCATCAACGCCGGCGAGCGCCTGCACAGCCTGACCCTGTGCAACACCGCCGCCAAGATCGCCAACGACGAGGTGTGGAACACCCGTATCGACACCGTGCTCAAGGGCGGCCAGCAGGCCATGGTCGACCTGCGCGATGCCTCCATCGCCCGCTGGTTCACCCCAGGCTTCGCCCAGGCCCAGCCAGCGCAGGCCCAGCGCATCTGCCAGATGCTGGCGCAAACCAGCCCGCAAGGTTATGCCGGCAACTGCGCGGCGGTGCGTGATGCCGATTACCGCGAGCAACTGGGCCGTATCCAGGTGCCGGCGCTGATCGTTGCCGGTACCGAGGACGTGGTGACCACTCCGGAGCACGGCCGCTTCATGCAGGCCGGTATCGCGGGTGCCGAGTACGTCGACTTCCCGGCGGCGCACCTGTCCAACGTCGAGATCGGCGCGGCGTTCAGTCGCCGTGTGCTCGACTTCCTGCTGGCTCACTGAGGATACCGCCATGGACGAGAAACAACGTTACGACGCCGGCATGCAAGTACGCCGCGCAGTGCTTGGCGATGCCCACGTGGACCGCAGCCTGGAGAAGCTCAACGAATTCAACGGCGAGTTCCAGGAGATGATCACCCGCCACGCCTGGGGTGACATCTGGACCCGCCCGGGCCTGCCGCGCCATACCCGTAGCCTGATCACCATCGCCATGCTGATTGGCATGAACCGCAACGACGAGCTGAAGCTGCACCTGCGCGCGGCGGCCAACAACGGCGTGACCCGCGACGAAATCAAGGAAGTGCTGATGCAGAGCGCGATCTATTGCGGCATTCCGGCGGCCAATGCCACCTTCCACATGGCTGAGTCGGTGTGGGATGAGCTGGGTGTGGAGTCGCGACAGCAGTAATGCCTGTACCGGCCCTATCGCCGGCAAGCCAGCTCCCACTGGGATTGCATCAGGCTTGAGGGCAGTGCAGTCCCTGTGGGAGCTGGCTTGCCGGCGATAGGGCCATGGAATGTTTACATGGCCGCATTCTTCTGCCGCATGGCCACCGGGCCGGCTTTGCTTTCCACAGCCTGCTTCAGGGCTGGGCACAGGCCGAGCATGAATGCCGCTTCTGCCACCACGAACAACGGCCCGATGATCAATCCGCTGACATCGTCGACAAACGCCGGTTTGCGGCCTTCGTAGTAATGGCCGACGAACTGGATGATCCAGCCCACCACGAACGCTCCCAGCCCGGTGCCGAGCCACAGCGCTGTCGTCTGCATCGCCAGCACCTGGCCGACCCATAGGCATAGCCCAAGCAACAACCCCATCACCAGGCCGAAGCGCAGGTCCAGGCGAAGGTAGAACCAGACCGAGGCCGCCGCCGCAGGCAGGGCAGGGGACAGCCACATGCCCGCTACCTCCCAGCCAGGGCGCGACAACAGAATGGTGACCGCCAGCACGATCATCGGGATGCCGACGAAGTGGGTGGCGATGTTGCGTGGGTCGCGGTGGTAGCTGGCGTATTGGCTCAGGTGGTCGACGAGGGTTTTCATTGTTGTGCCTCCCTGTTCAGCTTTGTTTTGCCTGAACCGGCCTCTTCGTGGGCTTGCCCGCTCCCACAGGATCACCACAGTTTTCAAACCAGGTGGATTACCTGTGGGAGCGGGCGAGCCCGCGAAGAGGCCAGTACAGGCAACCTGTGACCGGATAGTGATCAGGATAGCCCGCAGCCACCACCATCATCAGCTCAGCGAATGGCAGCAGCCCGCACTGGCATATCCAGCCCCACCAGCGTCTCGATCATCGCTCGCGCCGCCGGCGACAGCCGGTAACCGCTGCGGCTGACCACGCCACAGCGCACACTCAGCACTTCCAGCGCCGGTGGCAGGTTGCGCCAGTGCAGGCGCACCAGCCGGCCGCTGGCCAGGTCTTCGGCAACTGCTTCCTCGCTGGCGGTGCCGATGGCATCGCTGGCCTGCACCACACTGCGCAGCACGGCCAGGTGCTCGGTTTGCAGGTGCGGGGTGAAATCGCTGCGCCCGCTCAGGTTGGCCAGGCGCTTGCGCACACCGGGGGCGAGCAGGGCGCTGGCCAGCGGGTAGCTGAACAGGTCGTTGGTCGACAGGCTGTCCTTGGCCAGCAATGGGTGCCCCGGGCGGCAGAAGAACAGGCCGGGGCGCGTTGAAAGGGGCTCGGTGTGAAAGTTGGGATCGGCTTCGAACGGTCGGATATCGTCGACGAAAAATTCGATCTGCTCGCGGCGCAGGGCCTGGCCGAGGCGTTCGGCGTTGTCCACCAGCAGTGAGGTGCGGATGCCCGGGTGGCGTTCGAGAAAGTGGCGCAGGGCTTCGGGCACCAGGCGCACGGCCAGCGCCGGGCCGCTGCCGAAATGCAGTTCGCCGGCGTCGAGCTTGGTCATCTGCAGCACTTCGTTGCTCAGCTGCGCGGCACCTTGTACCAGGCGCCGGGCATGTTGCAGCACCACCAGGCCTTCGGGGGTGGGCGGCAGGGCTTTGCTGGCGCGGTCGACCAGTGGGCAGCCGAAGCTGTGTTCCAGGCTCTGGATGGCACGGCTGAAGGCGGGTTGGGTGATGCCAATGGCCTCGGCGGCACGGACGAAGCTGCGGTATTCGGTGAGGGCGATGAAGTAGCGCAGCTGACGGAGGTCCATGTCATGGCTCTGGGGCGGGGATCAGGGGCCTATTCAAGCGGTTGCTGCATATGTCGTCAAAGAAGGTTTATTGATTTGTTTATAGCTTAGGGTTATTTGTTGTAGCTTCTGGCCTCTTCGCGGGCATGCCCGCTCCCACAGGGACCGCACAGGTTTCAAGGCTGGTGCGGTCCCGCGAAGAATTCAGAGGAGATTCAGCGGGTAACTCAGGATCAACCGGTTCTCATCGAACGAGTTGGTGCTGAAGTCCCGGCGCATGGTGGAGTTGCGCCACTTCACCGACAGGTCCTTGAAGCTGCCCGACTGCACCACATAGGCCAACTCGGTTTCCCGCGCCCATTCCTTGCCATCGTCCACGCCGCCTGCGGTGACGTTGTCACCCTTGATGTAGCGGTTCATCAGGGTCAGGCCTGGCACGCCAACGGTGGCAAAGTTGAAGTCATGGCGCACCTGCCAGGAGCGCTCCTTGGCGTTGTCGAAGCTGGAGTTGTAGCTGTCGTTTGCCAGGGTGCCGCCACTGGTGCCGTTCACCCGCATCCAGGCGTCGTCGCCGCTGACTTTCTGCAGGCCGACGTAGAAGGTGTGGCCCTGATAGCGCGCGGAGAGCATGGCCGAGGCCGTGCGGTTGTCCAGTTCGCCGGCGCGTTCGGCGCCGTCTTCCTTGCCGATGAAGTAGCCCAGGTTGGCGCCCAGGGTCCAGTCGCCCAAGGGCTGGCTGTGCACCAGGTTGAGGTACTGCTGGCGGTAGATGTCCTTGAGCTGGGCATTCCACAGGCCGATCATGGTGCGCTTGTCGTTGAAGGTGTATTCGCCGCCGCCAAAGTTGAAACGGTCGGAGGTGAACGCTGCCTTGCCGTTCATCGACATGTCTTCCATGCTGGCGTCGTTGCGCGGGCTGTTGCCGCGGAACTGGCCGGCGTACAGGGTCAGGCCGGCGATTTCCTTCGAGGTCAGCTGGCCGCCGCGGAAGGTCTGCGGCAGCGAGCGGCCATCGTCCGAGCGCAGGATCGGCAGTACCGGCATCCATTCACCCACTTTCAGCTCGGTTTCGGACAGCTTGGCTTTCAGTGCCACGCCCAGGCGGCCGAAGTCATCGGCGGGGCGGCCATCGTCGTGCACCGGTAGCAGGTGAGTATTGGTGGTGCCTTTGCCGCCATCGAGCTTGACCGAATACAGGCCCAGTACGTCCACGCCGAAACCGATGGTGCCCTGGGTAAAGCCGGAGCGGGCGTCGAGGATGAAGCTCTGCGTCCACTCTTCGGCCTTGGCCTGCGGGTGGGCCGGGTCGACGAAGTTGCGGTTGATGTAGAAGTTTCGCAGGTTGAGGGTGGCCTTCGCGTCCTCCAGGAAACCACCTTGGTCGGCGGCGAACACGGGGAGTGCGCAGGACATGGCCAACAGGCCGGGCAGCAGCTGGCGTGCGGGTAGCAAAGTGCTCATCTGTCGTGGATCTCTTGTTTTTATGGGCGAGCCGGTACGTTGCAGGATGCGGCCTGCAGGTGCGGGTCTTTTGGGATGAACCGGGGCAACGTTGCGTGGGAGGATGGTGCGGGGTATGGCTGGGGTGAGGCAATTCGCCACAAGCGGAAGCGGGCGATAATCGAACGGAATGTTCTGGTTGGTTAATTGTTTTTCCTGTGCTGGCCTCTTCGCGGGCTTGCCCGCTCCCACAGGATCATCCCAGCCTCGGAAACTGTGGTGGCCCTGTGGGAGCGGGCGAGCCCGCGAAGAGGCCGGTCCAGGCAACACAAAACAAAAAGCCCACCGCGAGGGAGGGCTTGATGCTTTGACAGCTTCAATCAGCTCTTCGGTGCTTCCACCGCAGCCTGCTGGTTGTTGGCCTGCCCGGTCTGCTCGTACCAGCCACCGCCAAGCGCCTTGTACAGGTTGACCTCGCTGGTCAGCTGCGACAAGCGGTCGCCGATCAGTGCCTGCTGGGCGCTGAACAGGTTGCGCTGGGCGTCGAGGAAGGTCAGGTTGCTGTCGATACCGATGCGATAGCGGCGCTCAGCCAGGCGGTAGTAGTCCTGGTTCGCCTGCACCAGGTCGCGTTGCGCCTGCAGCTGCTCTTCGAAGGTCTTGCGCGCCGCCAGGCCATCGGAGACTTCCTGGAAAGCGGTCTGGATGGTCTTTTCGTACTTGGCGACGTTGATGTCCTTCTGAATCTTCGAGTAGTCCAGGCTGGCCTTCAGGCTGCCGGCGTTGAAGATCGGCAGGTTGATCTGCGGCTGGAACAGCCAGGTGCCCTGGCCGCCCGAGAACAGATGGCCCATGTCGGGGCTCAGGCTGCCGGCATTGGCAGTCAGGCTGATGCTCGGGAAGAACGCTGCGCGGGCTGCACCAATGTTGGCATTGGCGGCCTTGAGCAGGTGCTCGGCTTCCTGGATGTCCGGGCGACGCTGGAGGATGTCCGACGGCAGGCCGGCCGGTACTTCGGCCAGTTGGTCGGCATTGAGCTCCAGCGGCTTGGCCAGGTCGGCGGGAATGCCGGTGCCCAGCAGCACGGTCAGGCTGTTGACGTCCTGGGCGACCAGGCGCTGGTACTGCGAGTACTTGACCCGGGCGCCTTCCACGGCGGTACGCGCCTGGCTGACGTCCAGCGCCGAGGCTACGCCGACTTCGTTGCTGCGACGGGTGAGGTTGTAGCTTTCCTCGTAGGTCTTCAGCGTTTCTTCGGTCAGCTTGAACAGCGCCTGGTCGGCCTGCCAGGTGTAGTAGGCGTTGGCCACGCTGGCCACCAGGCTGATCTGCGTGGAGCGACGCGCCTGTTCGCTGGACAGGTAGGTTTCCAGGGCCTGCTCGGTCAGGCTGCGCACGCGGCCGAACAGGTCCAGCTCATAGGCGCTGACGCCCAGGGTGGCCGAGTACTGGCTGGTGATGCCCGCTTCGCCCGTCTGCGACATGTTCGCCGGTACGCGCTGGCGGCTGCCGCTACCGTTGGCCGAAACCGCAGGGAACAGGTCGGCACGCTGGATGCGGTACTGCGCACGGTAGGCGTCGATGTTCAACGCGGCAACGCGCAGGTCGCGGTTGTTCACCAGCGCGGTCTGGATCAGCTGCTGCAGGGCCGGGTCGTGGAAGAACTGACGCCAGCCCTGTTCGGCGGCGGCAACCTCCGCCGACTGCGTCGGCGAGTAAGCCGGGCCTTGCGGCCACTGCGCAGCCACCGGCGATTCCGGGGTCTGGTAGTCAGGGATCAGCGAGCAGCCGCCAAGAATGAAAGCGGTTACTGCCAGGGACAACAAAGACTTGGTCATTGCCCAGCCTCATAACGTGGAGTTTCAGGGGTGACGTCTTTTTCCGGCTCTTTGCTGCCGAACAGTGACGACACTGCGACGAAGAACAGTGGTACCCAGAAGATAGCCAGCACGGTCGCACTGATCATGCCGCCGATCACGCCAGTACCGATGGCATGCTGGCTGCCGGCGCCGGCGCCGCTGGCGATAGTCAACGGTACCACGCCGAGGATGAACGCCAGCGAGGTCATGATGATCGGGCGCAGACGCATGCGGCACGCCTCGATCGCCGCGTCGTACAGGCTGCGGCCTTGCTCGTGCAGTTCCTTGGCGAACTCGACGATCAGAATGGCGTTTTTCGCCGCCAGGCCGATGGTGGTCAACAGGCCGACCAGGAAGTACACGTCGTTGGACAACCCGCGCAGGCTGGTGGCGATCAGGGCACCGATGATACCCAGCGGTACTACCAGTACCACGGCGATCGGGATCGACCAGCTTTCGTACAGGGCTGCCAGGCACAGGAACACGAACAGTACCGAGAGGGCGAACAGTGCCGGCATCTGCGAACCGGAGAGTTTTTCCTCGTAGGACATGCCGGTCCAGGAGAAGCCGATGCCGCTTGGCAGTTCGCCAGCAATGCGCTCGACCTCGGCCATGGCTTCACCGGTGCTGTAACCCGGGGCCGGAGCACCGAGGATTTCCATTGCCTCGACGCCGTTGTAACGCGACAGCTTCGGCGAACCGTAGGTCCATTCGCCCTTGGCGAAGGAGGAGAACGGCACCATTTCGCCGGCGCCATTGCGCACGTACCACTTCTGCAGGTCTTCCGGGCTCATCCGCGCGTTCGGCTCGCCCTGGATGTACACCTTCTTGACCCGGCCACGGTCGATGAAGTCGTTGACGTAGCTGGCACCCAAGGCAATCGACAGGGTGTTGTTGATGTCGGCGATGGTCACACCCAGGGCGCTGGCACGCTCGTCATCGATGGTCAGCTGGTACTGCGGCTCGTCGTTCAGGCCGTTCGGTCGCACGGCGCTGAGGATCTTGCTCTGCGCGGCCTTGGCCAGGAACTGGTTGCGCGCTTCCATCAGCTTGGTATGGCCGACACCGCCGCGGTCCTGCAGGAACACGTCGAAGCCGGTGGCGTTACCCAGTTCGAGCACCGCAGGCGGGGCAAAGGCGAACACCATCGCATCGCGGAAGGTGAAGAAGTGCTGCTGAGCGCGCTGGGCAAGGGCGAACACGCTGTTTTCCTTGGAGCGTTCATCCCACGGCTTGAGCATGATGAATGCCATACCCGAGCTCTGGCCACGGCCGGCGAAGTTGAAGCCGTTGACGGTGAACACCGAAGCCACGGTGTCGGCCTCTTCGCTGAGCAGGTACTCACGCATCTGGTCGACCACCACCTGGGTGCGCTCGGCACTGGAGCCGGCCGGGGTCTGTACCTGGGCGAACAATACGCCCTGGTCTTCTTCCGGCAGGAATGCGGTAGGGATGCGGGCGAACAGCCAGATCATGCCGACCACGATCAGCGCGTAGGCCAGCAGGAACGGTACCTTGTTGCGCAGGATGGTGCCCACGCTGCGCTCGTAGCCGGTTACGCTGCGGTCGAAGTTGCGGTTGAACCAGCCAAAGAAGCCGCGCTTGGCCACATGGTGCTCGCCCTTCTTCAGCGGCTTGAGCATGGTGGCGCACAGGGCCGGGGTGAAGATGAGCGCCACCAGCACCGACAGGCCCATGGCCGAGACGATGGTGATGGAGAACTGCCGGTAGATCACACCTGTGGAGCCGCCGAAGAACGCCATGGGCAGCAGTACCGCCGACAGCACCAGGGCGATACCCACCAGGGCACCCTGGATCTGCTCCATCGAGCGCTTGGTCGCTTCCTTGGGCGGCAAGCCTTCCTCGGACATCACCCGCTCGACGTTCTCCACCACGACGATGGCGTCGTCCACCAGCAAGCCGATGGCCAGGACCATGGCGAACATGGTCAGGGTGTTGATGCTGAAGCCGGCAGCGGCAAGGATGCCGAAGGTACCCAGCAACACAACCGGTACGGTCATGGTGGTGATGATGGTGGCGCGGAAGTTCTGCAGGAACAGGTACATCACCAGGAACACCAGGACCACGGCTTCGATCAGGGTGTGGATAACGCCACTGATCGATTCGGTGACCACCGGGGTGGTGTCATACGGGAATACCGCTTTCACCCCAGGCGGGAAGAACGGTTCCAGGTCGGCGATGGTCTGGCGCAGGGCCTTGGCGGTGTCCAGGGCGTTGGCACCGGTAGCCAGTTTAACTGCCAGGCCGGAGGCCGGCTTGCCGTTGAACTGGGCGCTGACGGCATAGTTTTCACCACCCAGGCCAACCTGGGCGACATCACCCAGACGCACCTGCGAACCGTCGCTGTTGACCTTGAGCAGGATCTTCTCGAACTGCTCGGCAGTCTGCAGGCGGGTCTTGCCGATGATGGTGGCGTTCAGCTGGGTACCCGGCATGGCCGGCAGGCCGCCGAGCTGGCCGGAGGACACCTGCACGTTCTGCGCGGCCACGGCGGTCTTGACGTCGACCGGGGTCAGCTGGAACTTGTTCAGCTTGGCCGGATCGAGCCAGATACGCATGGCGTACTGCGCACCGAACACCTGGAAGTCACCCACACCCGCGGTACGCGAGATCGGGTCCTGCATGTTGGAAACGATGTAGTTGGCCAGGTCGTCCTTGGTCATGCTGCCGTCTTCGGACACCAGGCCGATCACCAGCAGGAAGTTCTTCACTGCCTTGGTGACGCGGATACCTTGCTGCTGCACTTCCTGCGGCAGCAGCGGGGTAGCCAGGTTCAGCTTGTTCTGCACCTGCACCTGCGCAGTGTCTGGGTTAGTGCCCTGCTCGAAGGTGGCGGTAATGGTCATGCTGCCGTCGGAGTTACTCTCCGACGACACATAACGCAGGTTGTCGATACCGTTGAGCTGCTGCTCGATCACCTGTACCACGGTGTCCTGCACGGTTTGCGCCGAGGCGCCCGGGTAGGTCACGGCGATGGCGATGGCCGGCGGCGCGATGCTGGGGTACTGGTTGATCGGCAGCTTCAGGATCGACAAGGCGCCGACCAGCATGATCACCAAGGCGATCACCCAGGCGAAGATCGGGCGATCGATAAAGAACTTCGACATGGTTTACTCCGCTTTGGCGTCTGCTTTCGCCGCGTTGGCCTGAACAGGGCTGGCCGGCTTCTTGACGTTGGTGGCTTCGCTGACCTTGACCTCGACGCCCGGGCGCACGTACTGCAGCCCTTCGGTGATCAGGCGGTCGCCCGGGTTCAGGCCTTCCTCGATCAGCCAGTCGCTGCCCAGGGTACGGTTGGCCTTGAGCTGGCGCAGTTCGACCTTGTTCTCCTGGTTGACCACCAGCGCGGTCGGCGCGCCTTTCAGGTCGCGGGTCACGCCCTGTTGCGGGGCCAGGATGGCGTTGGCGTTGACCCCGGCCTTGAGCCGCGCATGCACGAACATGCCTGGCAGCAGGGTGTGATCGGGGTTGGGGAACAGGGCGCGCAGGGTGACCGAGCCGGTGGTCTCGTCGACCGCGACTTCGGAGAACTCCAGGCGGCCTTCCTGCTTGAACAGGCTGCCGTCTTCCAGCACCAGCTGCACCGAGGCGGCGTTGTCGCCGGCCTTTTGCAGCTGGCCGCTTTCCAGGTCACGGCGCAGCTTGAGGAGTTCGGCGGTGGACTGGGTTACGTCGACGTAGATCGGGTCGAGTTGCTGGATGGTAGCCATGGCGTTGGCCTGGCCATTGCTCACCAGTGCACCTTCGGTGAACGAAGAACGGCCGATACGGCCGCTGATCGGTGCCAGGACCTTGGTGTAGCGCAGGTCGATCTGCGCGCTTTTGAGCGAAGCCTCGGCCTGCAATCGTTTGGCATTGGCGTCGTCGTATTCCTGCTTGGAGACAGCCTGTTCGTCGATCAGCTGCTTGTAGCGCTCGGCCAGCGAGCGGGTGGCCTGCAGGTTGGCCTGGGCATTGGCCAGGTTGGCTTCGTACACGGCAGGGTCGATCTGGTACAGCTGCTGGCCTTCCTTGACCTCACTGCCTTCCTTGAACAGGCGCTTGAGGATGATGCCGTTGACCTGCGGGCGCACTTCGGCGACGCGGTAGGCAGTGGTACGCCCCGGTAATTCCGAGGTCAGGGTGAAGGCTTGGGGCTGGATGGTCACGACGCCGACCTGAGGAGCCTGCGCCGCTGGCGCTGCTTCTTCTTTCTTACAGCCACTGAGCAGGGTTGCCAGGGCGACGGCGGAAACCAGAGCGGTAACGGCTGGCTTGAATTGCATGAGGATCCTCGGGTCGCTGGAGCTGGGAGACGCTCAAGAGTAATGGAAGAGTCTTGATCTGGAAAAATTGCTATCCGGTGGATAAATAGCTTGCTAAGGAATATACTTACATTCATGGTTGTTTGTAAATACCGCTGGGTTGTACTCGGGTACTGCCACAGCTCTTGATTAGCTCCCCCGCGAGGCGCCCTGCAGAGGTGCCCCCGGAGTGTTCCCCGCACGCGCCGCGCGTTCGGGGCAGATGAGGTTTGTACTGCCATGGTCCGTCGAACCAAAGAAGAAGCCCAGGAAACCCGCGCCCAGATCATCGAGGCGGCGGAAAAGGCCTTCTACAAGCGCGGGGTTGCGCGAACCACCCTGGCCGACATCGCCGAACTGGCGGGTGTGACGCGAGGAGCGATCTACTGGCATTTCAACAACAAGGCCGAGTTGGTGCAGGCGTTGCTCGACAGCCTGCATGAAACCCATGACCACCTGGCGCGGGCGAGCGAAAGCGAGGACGAAGTGGACCCGCTTGGCTGCATGCGCAAGCTGTTGCTGCAAGTGTTCAACGAGCTGGTGCTCGATGCCCGAACCAGGCGTATCAACGAAATCCTGCATCACAAGTGCGAGTTCACCGATGACATGTGTGAAATTCGCCAGCAGCGCCAGGCTGCTGTGCTGGATTGCCACAAGGGCATCACCCTGGCGTTGGCCAATGCCGTGCGCCGGGGCCAGTTGCCAGGCGAGCTTGATGTCGAGCGCGCGGCGGTGGCCATGTTCGCCTATGTCGATGGCCTGATCGGGCGCTGGCTGTTGCTGCCTGACAGTGTCGATTTGTTGAAGGATGTCGAAAAATGGGTCGACACCGGGCTGGATATGCTGCGCTTGAGCCCGGCTCTGCGCAAATGACACTTTGTTAAGGATTGTGAGGGAGTGTTACCCCTTTGTGTTAAGGGGGGATTAATGCTTCCGGATGACCTTGAACAAATCACAGATCCTGTGGGAGCGGCCTTGTGTCGCGATAGGGCTGCGCAGCAGCCCCGGCAATTTGTGCATCACTGCTGAAATCCTGGGGCCGCGTCGCGGCCCTTTCGCGACACAAGGCCGCTCCCACAGAGATCGCGTAGCTTCTAGCGTCCGCGCAGTTGCCGGTCGGGCAATGCAAACGCTGCAAACAGTCCCAGCACGGCTACCCCGGCACTCCCCATCAACAACTGCCGGAACGTCTCGAGCAACCGCCCCTGTGTCACCAGGTCCACTTCACCGGCCTTCAGGCTCCCCAGCAACGGATTACCCAGCGACTCGAACCCGCCCTGGTGCAGCAGCGCCAGCAGCATGCTGGACATGCACGCCACTCCCATGGCCCCGCCCAGCGAGCGGAACAGGTTGGTGGTGCTGGTGGCCACGCCGATGTCCTTGCTGTCCACCGCGCTTTGCGTGCCTACCAGCGAGGTCGGGAACTGCAGCCCGCAAGCGATGCCGGTCAGCAGCATGAACAGTGCACTGAGCAAGACCGACTGCGGCGGGGTCAGCGCCATGGCGAAAATGGCCAGTGGCATCAGCAGTGCGCCGGCCAGGATCTGCGGCTTGTAGCGCCCGGTCAGGCTGGTCATGCGCCCGCCGGTGAAGGCACCCATGGGCAGCCCCATCACCAGCGGCAGGAGGTGCAGGGCAGCACTGTCGGCGCCGGCACCGGTGATGCCCTGGTAGCGCAACGGCATGAGCATGGTCAGGGAGATCGACTGGAAGCTGGCGAAGAAGATCACGCCCCAGCACAGCACCGCCACGCGGTTGCCGAACAGGCCGAGTGGCAGCAGTGGATCCCGGCAGCGGCGTTCATGGGCGATGAACAGCATCAGGCCCAGCGCGGCGCAGGCGAACAGGGCCAGCACGGCCGGGTCGGCCCAGGCGTGGCCCTGGCCGACCAGGGTAATGCCCAGCAACAGGCTACCCAGGCCGAGGATCAGCAGCACGGCGCCAAGGTAGTCCACCTGCGCCTCGCGGCGCTGCGCCGGCATGCCGCCGAGGGCGCGGCGGATCGCCCACAGTGCAACCAGCCCCAGCGGCAGGTTGATCCAGAACACCCAGCGCCATGACAGGTATTCGGTCAGCCAGCCGCCCAGCACCGGCCCGGCGACGCTGGCCACCGCGTACATGCTGCTGAAATAGCCCTGGTAGCGGCCGCGCTCTCGCGGGGGCACGAAGTCGCCGATGATCGCCTGGCTCACCGAGACCATGCCGCCGGCACCAATGCCCTGCAGTACCCGGGCCAGCACCAGTTGCTGCATGTCCTGGGCCAGGGCGCAGGCGATCGAGGCCAGGGTGAACAGGCTGATGCCGGTGAGGATCATCCTGCGCCGCCCGTACAGGTCGCCCAGCTTGCCGTAGATCGGCACGGCCACGGTCATCGCCACCATGTAGCCGGAGATGACCCAGGCCAGCAGGCCGACATCGTTGAACTGCGCCGAGATCGCCGGCAGCGAGACGGCAACGATGGTCTGGTCCAGGGCGCCGAGGAAGATCGCCAGCATCAGGGCGGTGAGCACGTTGCGCAGGGTGGTGGGGGGCAGGGCGGCGGTCACGGGGATACCTTGTTTATCGGTTGAGGCCTCTTCGCGGGCACGCCCGCTCCCACAGGTACAACACAGGGCTTGAAGGCTGTGGTGTACCTGTGGGGCAGGGCGGCGGTCACGGGGATACCTTGTTTATCGGTTGAGGCCTCTTCGCGGGCGTGCCCGCGAAGGGGCCCCGAAATTGTAACCTGAGTTAGGTAGCTTCCTATCCACTATCTGCATCCCCTATGCAAGATCGGCATTGGCGCATTCATTCAGTGCTGCATGGCTGCGTGATATCGTTGGTATGCCACAGAGGCCGAAAATCGGGGGTTTGCACCAGCTTGGTGCAACATTATGCCGCAGGTTTTTGCGCCGCTGTCTCCCACACCTTTTATTCCTCTGCCTGCATGTCGAGCATGACCGCCCAGATGGCGACGGTTGGAACAGGCCAGGTAGACCCGATTACAGGGGTCGGTAGTTACCGTTCGAATTTCAACTTATTTTGCGGAGTGATCATGCCCAAGGCTTCCCATCAAGATCTGCGTTTTGCCTTCCGCGAGCTGCTCGCTTCAGGTTCCTGTTATCACACCGCATCGGTGTTCGACCCGATGTCGGCACGCATTGCCGCAGACCTGGGCTTCGAGGTCGGCATCCTCGGTGGCTCCGTCGCTTCGCTGCAGGTACTGGCTGCACCGGACTTCGCCCTGATCACCCTCAGCGAGTTCGTCGAGCAGGCCACCCGTATTGGTCGCGTGGCACAACTGCCGGTGCTGGCTGACGCCGACCACGGCTATGGCAACGCGCTGAACGTCATGCGCACGGTCATCGAACTGGAGCGCGCCGGCGTGGCTGCGCTGACCATCGAGGACACCCTGCTACCTGCCCAGTTCGGGCGCAAGTCCACCGACTTGATCCCGGTTGAAGAGGGCGTCGGCAAGATCCGTGCGGCGTTGGAGGCACGGGTCGATTCGTCGCTGTCGATCATTGCCCGGACCAACGCTGGCGTGCTCACCACCGAAGAAATCATCGTGCGTACCCAGAGCTACCAGAAGGCCGGAGCCGATGGCATCTGCATGGTGGGGGTGAAGGACTTCGAGCAACTCGAGCAGATTGCCGAGCACTTGACGGTGCCATTGATGCTGGTGACCTACGGCAACCCGAACCTGCGTGACGACGAGCGCCTGGCACGCCTGGGCGTGCGCATCGTGGTCGATGGTCACGCGGCCTACTTTGCCGCGATCAAGGCCACCTACGATTGCCTGCGGCTGCAGCGCGGCCAGCAGAACAAGTCGGAAAACCTCAGCGCCACCGAACTCTCGCACACCTACACCCAGCCCGAGGACTACATCCGCTGGGCCAAGGAGTACATGAGCGTCGAGGAGTGACAATGCCATTCCTGTAGGAGCGGCTTTACAAGTCCTGATCCCACTCCGGTTCGTCCTTGAACCACTGCACAAGAAAATCCAGCATGCTGCGCAAGGTCGCCGGCATGTGCTTGCGTGAGGTGTACACCGCATTCAGGTTCAGCTCGCGCGGGCTGGCTTCGGGCAGCAGGCGCACCAGTTCACCCCGGCGCAGGGCCTGCGCGGCCTGGTAGGTCGGCAGCATGGCGATACCTGCGCCGGCCAGCGCCGCCTTCTGCAGTGTCATCGCCTCGTTGGCACTGATGTTCCCCGCCACTGGCACGGCGACTTGCTGGCCGGCTACCTCGAAATGCCACAGGCTGTGGCCGAAGTAGGCATGTGTCAGGCAGTTGTGCCGGCTCAGTTCCTCGACCCGTTGCGGCGTGCCGTGCTCGCGCAGGTAGGCCGGTGCCGCACACACTGCCGAGCGGCATACGCTCAGGCGCCGGGCGATAAGGTTGGGGTCCAGGTCATTGCTGGTGCGGATGGCCAGGTCGATGCGCTCGTCCACCAGGTTGACCGTGCGATCGAGCATCTGTAGTTCCACCTTCACCCCGGGGTAGCGTTGGACGTAAGCGGCCACAGCATCCACCAGTTGGGCCTGGCCGAAGGAGGTGCTGACGCTGATGCGCAGCGCGCCCTTGGGCGCGTCATCCGGCTGCTGCACCGCGGCCTGCAGGTCGCCAGCCAATTCCAGCAATTGCCGGCAGCGGGGCAGGGTTTCCTGGCCGGCGGCGGTGAGGCTGAGCTTGCGTGTGGTGCGCTGCATCAGCCGTGCGCCAACCCAGTCTTCCAGCTCTGCCAGGTAGCGCGATACCACTGGCCGCGACAGTTGCAGATGATCCGCCGCCGCCGACTGGCTGCCCAGGTCGACGACGGTGACGAAAACGCGCATGGCGTTGAGACGGTCCATGATTTGCCCGGTTTCAGAAACAAACTATGTTCGAGCATCGCATTTTTTGTCACGGATTGGGCAACTAAGCTGTTGGGCATTGTTCATCTGACGGGCGTTTGCGATGTCTCTTTTCACTCCCTTGCGTGGCCTGCTGCTGGCCTGTGTGACCCTGGCCGGCCCGGCGCTGGCTGCCGACCCCTTGCGGCTGGAGGTTTACAACCCCGGGCACGAGGCGATCTTCCCGGTCAGTTCGGTGATCGTCAGCGGCGAGCACGACGCCATCCTCGTCGATGCCCAGTTCGGCAAGGCCCAGGCCGAGCAGCTGGTGCAGCGCCTGCGGGCAGGCGGCAAGCAGCTGACCACTATCTACATCAGCCATGGCGACCCGGACTACTACTTCGGCCTGGATACCCTGACCCAGGCCTTCCCGGACGCCAAGGTGCTGGCGTCGGCCGCCACGGTTGCCCATATCCGCCAGACCAAGGATGCCAAGCTGGCCTACTGGGGCCCGCAGATGGGCGCGGACAAGCCGGCGCGGCTGGTGCTGCCACAGGTGCTCGAAGGCAACCGCCTGACGCTGGAAGGGCAGGACCTCGAGGTGGTCGGCCTCGACGGCTCGCAACCTGACCGCAGTTTTGTGTGGATCCCGTCGATCAAGGCGGTGGTCGGTGGCGTGGTGGTGTCGGAGAACATTCATGTGTGGATGGCCGACACGCAAACGGCCAAGTCCCACGCCGACTGGCTCGGCACCCTGGCGCACATCGAAGCGCTGGCGCCGCGCACGGTCATCCCCGGGCATTACCTGGAAGACAGCAGTCGATCGCTGGAGGCCGTGCATTTCACGGCGAACTACATTCGTGACTTCGATGCCGAGACCGCCCAGGCGAAAGACGCCGGTGCGTTGATCGCGGCGATGAAGCGACGTTACCCGAGCCTGGCCGATGAAAGCTCGCTGGAGCTGGGGGCCAAGGTCGCCAAGGGCGAGATGAAGTGGTAGTTCCGTTCAACTGATGGAGAGTATCCCATGAGCAAGATTGCAATCATCGGTGCCACTGGCCGCGCTGGCAGCCAGTTGCTGGAAGAGGCCCTGCGCCGTGGCCACAGTGTGCTGGCCATCGCCCGCGACCCGTCGCGGTTGCAGGGGCGGGAGGGGGTGACCGTCAAGGCGCTGGATGCCAAGGACAGCGCAGCCCTGCAAGCGGCGGTCGCGGGTGTGGATGCGGTGCTGAGTGCGGCGCATTTCTCGACCATCGAGCCACACGCCATCATCGAGCCAGTCAAACGGGCCGGGGTCAGGCGCCTGCTGGTGGTGGGGGGGGCCGGCAGCCTGTTGCTGCCGTCTGGGCATCGGGTGATCGACAGCCCGGACTTCCCCGAGGCATACAAGGCCGATGCCACTGCCGGAGTGCGTTTCCTGGAAGCGTTGCAACGGGAGCCGAACCTGGACTGGACCTTCCTGTCGCCGTCGGCGGAGTTCGTTGAAGGTGAGCGCAGCGGGCATTACAAGCTGGGCAAGGATCATCTGTTGATCGGCGCGGATGGCAAGAGCTGGATCACCTTTGCCGATTACGCGATTGCCATGCTCGATGAACTGGAAAAACCGGCGCATTCGCGGCAGCGTTTCACTGTCGGCTATTGAGTCGCCTGCTTCGCGGGCACGCCCGCTCCCACAGGTAAAGCACAGGTCTTGGAATCTGTGCTGTACCTGTGGGAGCGG
>NZ_JBKGFP010000019.1:0-39190 GCF_046557535.1 Pseudomonas sp. S1(2024) | reverse complement strand
CTCGATGAACTGGAAAAACCGGCGCATTCGCGGCAGCGTTTCACTGTCGGCTATTGAGTCGCCTGCTTCGCGGGCGTGCCCGCGAAGAGGCCCTCACTGGCTGGCCTGGTGTTCCAGCCAATCCAGCAACTCCCCCAACCCCGCCGGCAAGCTCTTGGCCTGGCTCACCAGGTAATAGCCCTTGCCGGTCATCACTTTCAGCGCAAACGGCATGCACAACCGCCCCCCGCGCAAGTCATCGCCGATCAGCGACCAGTCGCCGATAGCCACGCCGGTCCCCTGCGAGGCCATGGCCATCGCCATGTCCAGTGTCTCGAAATGCTGCTTCGGGCCTTGAATGGCCAGCGTTGCCCCGGCTGCCTGCAGCCACAACCGCCAGTCATGCTCATTCCGCGAGGGGTGCAGCAGCATGTGTCGCGCCAGGTCCTCGACCTGCTGCAACGGTACCGGCCCCTCGCGCAATGACGGTGCGCACACCGGCGTCAGCTGCTCATCGAACAGCTTGCGCACGCGCAGCCCATGGTTCGGCGCATCGCCATACACCACCGCCGCATCGAAACCCTCGCGGCGAAAGTCCACTCCATGTTGCACCGTGGTGGTCAGCTCCACCGGTACATCCGGGCGTAGCGCCTGCCATTCCATCAGGCGTGGCAGCAGCCAGCGCATCACGCAGGTCGGTGCCTTGAGCTGCAAGGTAGTGCTGCGCCCACCCACCTCGCGCACCCCTTGTTCAATCAGCGCAAATACCTGTTGCACCCTTGGCAGCCAGTCCTGGCCTTCACGGGTCAGGCTCAACCCACGGGCCTGGCGCTGGAACAAGGCATAACCCAGATGCTCTTCGAGGGCCGCGATCTGCCGGCTGACGGCGCCCTGGGTGATATGCAACTGCTGCCCGGCACGGGTGAAATTGCAGTGCTGGGCGGTGACCAGGAAGGTATGCAGGGCGGGCAGGGGCGGGAGGCGTTTCATTGTGCTGAGCCATGATTGCAGAACATGGCTAGTATGTGTTTTTTTGCATTGTGGCGATAGCCGTGGCTGGGTCCAATAGGGGCATAACCCAACCAAGATTCACGGTGAAACCCAATGGCGACCTGCGGCGAAGTACTGGTAAAACTCCTTGAAGGCTATGGCGTTGACCATGTCTTCGGCATTCCTGGTGTACATACCGTGGAGCTCTACCGCGGCCTGGCCGGCTCGTCCATCCGCCATGTCACCCCGCGCCACGAGCAGGGGGCCGGGTTCATGGCCGACGGCTATGCGCGGACCCGCGGCAAACCGGGGGTGTGCTTCATCATCACCGGCCCGGGCATGACCAACATCACCACCGCCATGGGCCAGGCCTATGCCGACTCGATCCCGATGCTGGTGATTTCCAGCGTGCAATCCCGCGACCAGTTGGGCGGTGGCCGTGGCAAGCTGCATGAGTTGCCCAACCAGGCCGCGCTGGTGTCGGGTGTGGCGGCGTTTTCCCACACCCTGATGAGTGCCGATGACCTGCCGCAGGTGCTGGCTCGGGCATTCGCCGTGTTCGAAGGCGCCCGGCCGCGCCCGGTGCATATCGAGATCCCGCTCGACGTGCTGGTCGAACCGGCCGATCACCTGCTGCCGGGGCGCGTGGTGCGCAGCAACCGGGCGGGGGCAGCGCCGCAGGCAGTGGCGCAGATGGCCGAGCGCCTGGCCAATGCACGGCGGCCATTGATCCTGGCCGGGGGCGGCGCATTGGCCGCGGGCGCTGCGCTGGCGCGCCTGGCCGAACACCTGCAGGCGCCGGTGGCGCTGACCATCAATGCCAAGGGGCTGCTGCCGGCCAGCCACCCGCTGCAGATTGGCTCGACCCAGTCACTGCCAGCCACGCGGGCGCTGGTGGCCGACGCCGATGTGGTGCTGGCGATCGGCACCGAACTGGCCGAAACCGACTATGACGTCACCTTCAAAGGTGGTTTCGAGATCCCGGGCAGCCTGTTGCGCATCGACATCGACCCGGACCAGACCGTGCGCAATTACCTGCCGGAGCTGTCGCTGGTGGCCGATGCCGAACTGGCCGCCGAGGCGCTGCTCGGTGCCTTGCAGGCGCTGCCGCAATCCGTGCGTGAGAGCACGTGGGGCGAGGCTCGGGTGGCCAAGCTGCGCCAGGCACTGGCGGCGGGTTGGGACCAGCCGACCTTGAGCCAGACGCGTCTGCTGAGTGCGATTCTCGAGCGTCTGCCCAATGCCATTCTGGTGGGCGATTCGACCCAGCCGGTGTACACCGGCAACCTGACCCTGGACATGGACCAGCCACGCCGTTGGTTTAACGCTTCGACCGGCTACGGCACCTTGGGTTACGCATTGCCGGCGGCCATGGGCGCCTGGCTGGGCAGCGCGGAGCAGGTCGGTGAGCGTGCCCCTGCGGTGTGCCTGATTGGTGATGGCGGTTTGCAGTTCACCTTGCCGGAGCTGGCCAGCGCGGTGGAAGCGCAGGTGCCGCTGATCGTGCTGCTGTGGAACAACCAGGGGTACGAGGAAATCAAGAAGTACATGGTCAACCGGGCCATCGAGCCAGTCGGGGTGGATATCCATACGCCGGACTTCATCGGTGTGGCGCGGGCCCTGGGCGCGGCGGCGGAGCAGGTGGCAGATGTGGCGCAGCTGCAGGTGGCGTTGGGGCAGGCAGTGGAGCGCAAGGGGCCGACCTTGATCCAGGTTGACCAGAATCAGTGGCAGGGAGCTGTGTCGGGTTGAAGTAAATCTATTGCCAGTATCGGCCCTTTCGCGGGCTTGCCCGCTCCCACAGGTTTTTGCACAGGCTTTGAGTATTGTGCTGTACCTGTGGGAGCGGGCGAGCCCGCGAAAGGGCCGGTACTGCCGTTCAAAACTTCAGCCAGCAGTCGCCCGCAATCTGGCCACATCACGAATCGGCGGCGCGCCATACAGCCGGCTGTATTCACGGCTGAACTGTGACGGGCTTTCATACCCCACCCGGTAGGCCGCCACCGCTGCCTCGAGGCCGTCATTGAGCATCAATCGCCGCGCCTCCTGCAGGCGCAGTTGCTTCTGGTACTGCAACGGGCTCATCGACGTCACGGCCTTGAACCGGTGGTGCAAGGTCGAGGTGCTGAGGTTGACTTCACGCGCCAGATCCTCGATGCGCAAAGGCCGCTGGTAGTTCTGGTTGAGCCAGGTGATGGCCTGACAAACCCGGTGGGTCTGGCTGTTGGCCAAGGCAATTTCGTACAACCGATAGCCCTGCGGCCCTCGCAGCAGGCGGTACAGAATCTCCCGGCGGAACAGCGGCGCCAGCATCGCGATGTCGCGAGGGGTGTCCAGCAGGCGTATCAGCCGCAGCAAGGCGTCGAGCAACGCGGCGTCGGTTCTCTCCACATACAAGCCACGACCGGAAGGCCGGTTGGGCACCAGCATCGGCCCGCTTTCGGCGATCAGCTGGCTTATTTCGGCTGGGTCCAGGTCCATGCGCAGGCCAAGGCTCGGGTGCTCGGGGCTGGCGTCGAGCTTTACGCCGCTAAGCGGCAAGGTTACCGAGACCACCATGTAGTGCAGCGGGTCGTAGGCGTATTGCTCGTCACCCAGGAACAGGCTTTTGCTGCCCTGGGCGAGGATGCACAGCGCGGGTTGCGCCAGCGTCGGTACCGAGCGCACGTTTTCGGTGTAGCGCACCAGGTACAGGTCATCGATGGCTGATGCCGGGCCGTGAGGCTCCCCGGCGTGGCGGCGGATCAGCTCGGCCAGCTCCTGGCGTTGCAGTTCCAGGCTTGGGTCGATGGACGTGGCGATGGTCATGATGGCTTTCCTCTGCTGACCGACGCAGCATAGGTTTGGGCAATGGCGGGCGCTAGTCAAAAGCTGCACGCCGATTGCCTGATCCTGCCGCGCTGCAGGATCAGGCAATCGGCGTGCAGTAATGGCCTAACGCGTCGCGCGGGCGAGGCCCTAACCTTGGCAGCCTGGCTTTTTCGTCCGCCTGCTTCAAGGAGATTGTGCAATGACCCCGACACAACCGGTCACCCACCTTGCTTTCATCCGTGCCAGCAGCGGGCGCTCGGCGGAGCTGGGCGCGCGCCTGCGGGATCTGCTCGAGCCCTCGTTGCGGGCACCGGGCTGCCTGAGTTTTTCGGTGCAGCGTTCGCAGGCTGATGCCGATTTATGGTTGCTCAGTGGCAGCTGGCAAGACCAGCAGGCGATGAGTGGCTATTTTGCTTCGCCGACCCTGGAGGTGTTTGGTGAGTTGGTACAGGCGCAGGTGGTCAGCAGCCTGGATCTGCATACCTTTGATTGAGGTGTTGCCTATTCTGGCCTTATCGCCGGCAAGCCAGCTCCCACAGGTTTATCGCAGGTTTCGAGAGCGGTGCAGCACCTGTGGGAGCTGGCTTGCCGGCGATAGGGCCGGTACAGGTGAATAGGGTAAGATGCTGCCCTTGATCAACCAGGTAGATAGCAACATGGCACGTAGGGAATTCCCGCATTTCGAAGCGGTTTCGGCGATGGTCCCGGTGGAAGGTGGCGGCTACAACGCGGCCATCGCGGTCAAGGCCCTGGGCATGGGCGGTGCGCCGCGCTTTCACAAGATTCTCGACGGCCAGGTGTTCAAGGGCGCCGTGGCCGCCGATGAAGCGGCCACGGCCGAGCTGCAACGCCTGCAGGGCGTCAGCGAAGAGGGTGAGCTGATCTGGTGATCAGGCCGGTGGGCGGGCCATCTTGAACAGGTTGCCCAGCTCGAAATAGTCTGCCGGGCCACCACCACGCAGGATCGGCTCGGCGGCAGCGGTATCGTAGATACCGTTCTTCAACAGGTGCTCGGCAATGTGCACCGCCACCACTTCACCCAGGATCAACCAGCTGGGCACCAGTTCCTGGTCGGCCCGCTTGAGCTGGACGATCTGGCTGACCTTGCACTCGAAGGCCACTGGGGTTTCGCCGACACGCGGCACATTGACGATGCTCGATGGCGTGGCGGTGAGGCCGCTCAATTCGAATTCGCTTACCTCGGCGGCAACCGGTGCGCAGCTCTGGTTCATCTGCTCGGCCAACGGGCGAGTGGCCAGGTTCCAGACGAACTCGCCGGTCTGCTCGATGTTGTTCAGGCTGTCTTTGCGCCCGACGCTGCAGAAACCGATGATTGGCGGGATGTAGTTGAAGGCGTTGAAGAAGCTGTAGGGCGCCAGGTTCAGGCGGCCTTCGCGGTCCTGTGAGGAGATCCAGCCGATAGGGCGGGGGCCGACGATGGCGTTGAACGGGTCGTGGGGCAGGCCGTGGCCTTTTGCGGGTTCGTAGTAATACATCTGTGCTGGGCTTGCTGGCCCTACCTCCTGGTGGACAAGGCGCCTAGTGTGCCAAGCCTGTGCCCGCCTGAAAATGATCAAGCCCGGCCGAAGCCGGGCTGGGTGCTCGCATCAGGGATCAGCTGATGCGGTGGGCGTTGGTGCGGTTGAAGCCGTCTTCGGCGAAGCGCTGGCCACCAGTGCGGTCGAAGCCGTCTTCGGCGAAGCGTTGACCACCAGTGCGGTCGAAGCCGTCTTCGGCGAAGCGCTGGCCACCGGTGCGGTCGAAGCCGTCTTCGGCGAAGCGCTGGCCACCAGTGCGGTCGAAACCATCTTCAGCGAAGCGCTGGCCGCCAGTGCGGTCGAAACCATCTTCAGCGTAGGCAGCGGATTGGCTCTGGGTCGCTGCGAAGGTGTGGGCGTTGGTGCGGTTGAAGCCATCTTCGGCGAAGGCGCCAGCAGCGAAAACCGAGAGGGCCAGGGTGAGGATCAGTTTGTTTTTCATGGTCGTTGCTCCAGGGGTTTTTGAGGTTGTTTTGTTTCTATGGGTTTAATCCTACGCCGATTAATTTGATTAAAAAGCGCAAATAGTAGCGCTTAAAAATCGAATTGTTCGATATGTATTGGCGTGCATCTTGTGGCTCGGGCAGCGGTTCTGGCTCAGGATGTGTCCGCCCATGCGCCGACGTTCTGCCAGCCATTTCAGCTTGAGGCGGTGGAATTAATGGGGCGTTAAGGATGAAAAATCTGTCATTGAAGGCTGCTGAACGCATTTTTCATACATCACCAACCGATTTTTCAAATGCTGCTCAGCACCATCGCCGCACCTCAAACCGGAGCGGCACAACAATGAACAAACTTCCGCAAATCACCTTGGCCTTCTGGGTCATGAAGATCTGCGCTACCACCCTTGGCGAAACGGCGGGGGATTTGCTGTCGATGACCCTGAACATCGGCTATGCCCTCAGTTCGTTGCTGCTTATCAGCGTGTTCCTGCTGACCTTGCTCGGCCAGCTGTACTCGCGCCGCTACCACCCGATGCTGTACTGGCTGGTGATCCTCTCCACCAGCACCGCCGGCACCACCATGTCCGACTTCATGGACCGCACCCTGGGCCTGGGCTACGCCGCGGGTTCGGCCATCCTCATCGGCATCCTGCTGCTGACCTTCCTGGTATGGCGCCTGAGCGGCAACCCGCTGGATGTCACCCGCATCAAGAACCGCACGGGCGAATTGTTCTACTGGGTGGCGATCCTGTTTTCCAACACCCTCGGCACGGCGCTGGGCGATTACCTGGCCGATGACTCGGGGCTCGGTTTTGCCGGTGGCGCACTGTTGATCGGCAGTGCCATCGCCTTGGTAGTGGTGGCCCGCTACTGGACACGCATCCCTGGCGTGGTGTTGTTCTGGGTCGCGTTCGTGCTTACCCGCCCGTTCGGCGCCACCTTGGGCGACTTCCTCACCAAACCCCACGAGAAGGGCGGTTTGGACTTCGGCACGGTCGGCTCTTCGGCGGTGCTGGGCGGGGTGTTGCTGGTACTGGTGCTGATGGCCACCTGGTACCAGCGCCGTGAGCCGCGTCAGGCGTTGGAGATGTCCTGAGCCTGCTTTCCGATACCAGTGAGCCGATTAATTGGGCTATTCGGCTCACATTGTGAGCCGATTAGGATTTCTAATCGGCTCATCAGAAGGCTTCGGAGGTATGGCTTGATGTTTGCGCTGTTGCTGAAATCAAGCGCCGTCCGCGCGGTGCGTCTCGCATGCGCTGGAGCCCTCAAACCGTACACCTGGATTGCATGACGCATTCGCATGTATGAAAAAAGGCGCCCCGAAAACGGGGCGCCCTTATTCATTACCGCAAGCTCACACTCACTCAGTGGTAATCCGCGAGTGCTGCTTGGTGTCCTTCATGGTTGCGTAAACCAGCAGCGAGCAGGCGATGCAGGCGGTCACGTACCAGTAGAAGCCACTCTCCATGCCGGCGCTCTTGAACCACAGGGCCACGTACTCGGCGGTGCCGCCGAAGATCGACACGGTCAGCGCGTACGGCAGGCCCACGCCCAGGGCGCGGATTTCGGTGGGGAACAGCTCGGCTTTGACCACGGCGTTGATCGAGGTGTAGCCGCTGACGATGATCAGCGCCGCCATGATCAGGAAGAACGCGCCCCACCAGGTCTGGATGGTGTGCAGGGTGCTGAGGATCGGTACGGTGAACAGGGTGCCGAGCACGCCGAAGGCGATCAGGATCGGGCGTCGACCGATCTTGTCGGACAGGCCGCCGATCACCGGCTGCAGGCACATGAACAGGAACAGCGTGGCGGCCGAGATGGTGGTCGAGTCGCTGATGCTCATGCCAACGGTGTTGACCAGGTACTTCTGCATGTAGGTGGTGTAGGTGTAGAAGGCCAGGGTGCCGCCCATGGTCAGCCCGACCACGGTCATCAGCTCCTTGGGGTGGCGCAGCAGGGTGCGCATCAGGCTCTCCTTGGCCTTTTCCTTCTTGGTGAAGGAGGCGGTTTCTTCCATGCCGCGACGCAGGTACAGGGCCACCACGGCGCACAGCGCACCGATCACGAACGGTACGCGCCAGCCCCAGGCATACAGCTGCTCGGTGGTCAGGGTCTGTTGCAGGACGATCAGTACCGCCAGGGCGATGAGCTGGCCGGAGATCAGGGTGACGTACTGGAAGCTGGAGAAGAAGCCACGGCGGTCCTTGCTGGCCATCTCGCTGAGGTAGGTGGCCGAGGTGCCGTATTCACCACCCACCGACAGGCCCTGCATCAGGCGTGCAATGACCAGCAGGATGGGTGCGGCGACTCCGATGGTTTCGTAACCCGGGGTCAGGGCGATGACCAGCGAGCCTGCGCACATCAACAGTACCGAGGCCATCAATGCGGCCTTGCGGCCTTTGCGGTCGGCGTACAGGCCCATCAACCAGCCACCGATCGGGCGCATGAGGAAGCCCACGGCGAAGATCGCGGCGGTATTGAGCAATTGTGCGGTGGAATCGCCGGCCGGGAAGAAGGCCTTGGCGAAGTACAGCGAGAATGCGGCGTAGACGTACCAGTCGTACCATTCGACCATGTTGCCGATGGACCCGCTGAAGATCGACTTCAGGCGGCTGGCGGTGGTTTTTTCTGTGGCAGGCGCGGTGGACGCCCCGGCTGGCAGGGAGGTGGCATTATCCATCAGGGATACCTTCTCGTTGTTTTTGTGGAGCGCGCCGTGGCGCAGCTTGCACAGGTGATTGCAGAAGGTGTGCCAAATGGGTGCATTGGGCTTCAAATGGGGGCGCTGTGCGCCCCTTCGCGGGCACGCCCGCTCCCACAGAAGCCGCGTTATTCCTGACGTGGCGCATTTCCTTGTGGGAGCGGGCGTGCCCGCGAAGGGCTGCAAAGCAGCCCCGGAAAATCAGATTAATGAGCGGTTTTTTGCTTACTGATTGAGCGAGATAAGCGGATTTCCGCTCATTCCCGCCCAATGAAGTCCTCGCGCACCAACCCATGCCTCTGCATCTTTTCGTTCAGCGTGCGCCGCGGCAGCTGCAAGGCCTCCATCACCGCCTTGATTTCGCCCCCGTGCTGGCGCAGCGCCGCGCGCAGGCATTGCGCCTCGAACGCTTCCATCTGTTCGCTCAACGACTGCCCGGCAGGCGTCACCTCGATGTTCGGCGAGCCCAGCCCCAATGCATGCCGTTCCGCTGCGTTGGCCAGCTCACGCACGTTGCCCGGCCAGTCATGCGACAGCAGCTGCGCCAGTTGCGCGCCCGACAGTGGCGGGGCTGCGCGACCAAGCTTTTCGCCGGCGGCACGGGCAAAGTGCTCGAACAGCAGTGGAATGTCCTCACGCCGTTCACGCAACGGCGCCAGGCGCAACTCGGCCACGTTCAGGCGATAGGCAAGGTCTTCGCGAAAGCGCCCGGCGCGGGCTTCTTCGAGCAGGTCGGGCTTGGTCGCGGCAATGATGCGCAGGTCGACGCTGATGCTCTGGTTGGCCCCCAGGCGTTCCAGCTTCTGTTCCTGGATCACCCGCAGCAGCTTGGCCTGTTGGGCCAGTGGCATGCTTTCGATTTCGTCGAGGAACACCGTGCCACCGTTGGCGTACTCAAGCTTGCCGATGCGCTTGCCCTGTGCGCCGGTAAAGGCGCCGCTTTCATGGCCGAACAGCTCGGCCTCGAACAGCGACTCGGGGATGGCTGCACAATTGAGGGCGACGAACGGCTTGTCGGCGCGCGGGCCAAAATCGTGCAGGCAGCGGGCCACGCGCTCTTTGCCACTGCCCGTTTCGCCGCGGATCAGCACATTGACCGGCAGGCTGGCCAGGTCCAGCACTTGCCGACGCAGCTGTTGCAGGCCCTGGGACATACCCAGCAGTGTGCCTTCCAGGCGTGACTTGAGATCGGCCTGCTCGTGCAGCCGGCGGTTTTCCAAGACCAGCTGGCGCTTTTCCAGGGCCCTGCGCAGGCTGCCCAGCAGGTGCTGCGGGGTAAAGGGTTTTTCCAGGAAGTCGTAGGCCCCGCTGCGCATGGCTTCCACTGCCATGGGCACATCGCCGTGGCCGGTCAGCAGGATCACCGGCAAGTCGGGGTCGTCCGCCTGCAGGCGTTCGAGCAACTGCAGGCCATCCATGCCCGGCATGCGTACATCGCTGATGATCACCCCGGGAAAGTGCCGTGGCAGGTGTGCCAGGCATTCTTCGGCGCGGGCGAACAGTTGCACGCTGAAGCCCGACAGGCTCAGCCATTGCTCGACCGCCGTGCGGATACTGGCTTCATCATCAACGACGATCACTGAATTCAACATGCAGGCTCCAGGTCACGGGGCAGGGTAAGGCTCAGGCGCGCGCCGCCAGGCAGGTTTTCGGCCTGCAGCTTGCCGCCGGCCTCGTGGACAATGCCGTAGGAGATGGCTAGCCCCAGCCCAAGGCCTTCACCCACCGGCTTGGTGGTGAAGAATGGGTCGAAGACCTTGGCCAGGTTGGCCTCGGCAATGCCGCCACCCGAATCCAGCACGCTCAGACGCCATAGCTCGCCGTCGGGCTCGATACGGATCTCCAGGCGTTTGTAGCGCTTGTCGGCCATGGCGTCGAGGGCATTGCGCAGCAGGTTGATCAGCACCTGCTCCAGGCGAATGGCATCGCCGCGCACCCAGGCCGGGCGCGCCAGGTACAGGGCTACCTCCACTTCTTCGCTGCGAATACGCGCCTCCAGCAGGTGCAGTGCCTGGTCGACCACGGTGGCCAGGTCGAGGCGTTCGCGCAGGCCGACCGGGCTGTTGCGGGCGAAGGTTTTCAGGTGACTGGTGAGCGCGGCCATGCGCGTGAGCATCTGCTCCAGCGGCTCCAGTGCCTGGCGTGCTTCGTCATATCGGCCATGGTCGAGCAGCAGACGCAGGGTTTCCAGTTGCATGCGCTGGGTGGTCAGCGGCTGGTTGATTTCATGGGCCATGGCCGCCGACATTTGCCCAAGCGCCGCCAGCTTGGCCGATTGCACCAGCCCCTCCTGGGCGGTGCGCAGCTCACGGGTGCGTTCCTCGACCTGGCGCTTGAGCTCCTCCCGGCTACGCTGGCGCAGGCGGGCAAGGCGCAGGCGCTGGCTGACGAACAGCGCAGCGAACACCAGGCTCAGCCATACGGCGGCGGCACCGAGGGCGGCATTGCGACCGTCGGCGGCCACCTGCGGCTTGCGCAGCAGATGCAAGGTCCAGTTTTCACTTTCCAGCGGCAGGCTTTCCCACAGGTACTCGGCGCTACCCTCCGGGCCTTGCACGCGGCTGAGGGTGCTGTTGGCGGCAAAGCGGGTCAGCACCTGGTGCTGCAGCGGCACCAGCGGTTGCTTGTCGTACTGACGGGTTTCGGCCAGTTCGGCACGGTCGGCACCATTGAGCGGCTGCAGCTCGCGGTAGCGCCAGCCGTCCTGGTTGGCGATGAAGGTGATGCCACGGGCATCGCTGACCAGCAGGATGTCGCTGCCCTGGCGCCACTCGCGCTCCAGTTCGGGGAACTCCAGCTTAACCACCATGGCGCCGAGGAAGCGGCCATGCTCGTCGTTCACCGCGCTGGCGAGGAAGTAGCCCGGCACGCCACTGGTCACGCCCACGGCGTAGAAGCGGCCACTGCCTTGGCTGCGGGTTTGCTTGAAGTAGGGGCGGAAACCGTAGTTGGAGCCCACATAGCTGCTGGGCAGCCGCCAGTTGCTGGCGGCGATGGCCAGGCCGGTGCGGTCGAGCAGTTCGAGGGTGGAGGAGTTGGCAGCGCCGTTGATGCGTTCGAGCTTGCGGTTCAAGGCGTCCTGCACCGGTTCGCTGACCGGGCCGCGCAGGGCGGCGATCAGTTCCGGGTCCAGCGCCAGCACGGCGGGCAGGGCGCGGTAGCGGTCGATCAGCGTGTGCAGGGCATTGGCATACAGGCCCAACTGCTGGCTGGCACGCTGGGCGTCGGCTTCCATGGCCTGGCGCTTGGCCTGGTGCATGGCCCAGCCGGCGCTGAGGGCGGTGCCCAGCACGATCAGCAGGGAGATCAGCCCCAGACGCAGGGCGCGAACGGAAAAGGGCATGGGCGGATCCGGATGAATGGGATATCAGGGCCGGCCTATTCGCGGGCTTGCCCGCTCCTACAGAAGATTCACAGCCCGATGGACCTGTGCATTACCTGTGGGAGCGGGCAAGCCCGCGAAGGGGCCGGTACAGGCATAACCTGTCAGTTACAGCAGTTCAAAGCTCTGCTGTTGCACCGCCTGGGAATCCAGCCCGACCTGGACATTGAACTCCCCTGGCTCGGCAACCCGTTGCAGTTGGCCATTGTAGAACTTCAGGTCTTCTTCGCTGATGCGGAAGCTCAACGTGCGCGACTCGCCAGGCTTGAGCATCAGCTTCTGGAAGTTCTTCAGTTCCTTCACCGGGCGGCTCATCGATGCCGATACATCCTGCAGGTACAGCTGCACCACGGTCTCGCCTGCCACCTTGCCGGTGTTCTTCACCGTCACCTTGGCCTCCAGCGTGTCGCCACGCTTGAGGTCCTTGTTCGACAGCTTCAGCCCCGACAGCTCGAAGCTGCTGTAGCTCAGGCCATAGCCGAACGGGTACAGCGGGCCATTGGGCTCCTCGAAGTACTGCGAGGTGTAGTTGCCCGGCTTGCCCGGTGTGAAGGGCCGGCCAATACGGGTGTGGTTGTAGTACATCGGGATCTGCCCGACCGAACGCGGGAAGGTGATGGCCAGCTTGCCGGACGGGTTGTAATCGCCGAACAGTACGTCGGCAATCGCGTTGCCGCCTTCGGTACCCGCGAACCAGGTTTCCAGAATGGCGTCGGCCTGCTCGCGTTCCCAGGCAATCGACAGTGGGCGGCCGTTCATCAGCACCAGCACCAGCGGCTTGCCGGTGGCCTTCAGGGCCTTGATCAGCTCCCGCTGACTGGCCGGTATTTCCAGGGTGGTACGGCTCGACGACTCGTGGGACATGCCGCGGGATTCGCCGACCACTGCCACCACCACATCGGACTGCTTCGCCGCCTTCACCGCCTCGTCGATCAGCACCGCGGGCGGGCGCGGGTCGTCGACGATTTCCGGAGCATCGAAGTTGAGGAAGTTCAGGTAATCGAACATCGCCTTGTCGCCGGTGACATTGGAACCTTTGGCGTAGACCAGCTTGGCCTTGCCCTCCACGGCGCGGCGCAGGCCTTCGCGCACGGTCACCGAGTGCACCGGTTTGCCGTCGGCAGCCCAGCTGCCCATCATGTCGATCGGGGCATCGGCCAGCGGGCCGACCAGGGCGATGGTACCGGCCTTTTTCAGCGGCAGGGTCTGGTTGCGGTTTTCCAGCAGCACCAGGCTGCGGCGCGCCACGTCACGCGCGGCATCGCGGTGCAGGCGGTCGTTGCCGTAGTAGTCCTTCAGGTCGGTTTCGGCCTTGCCGATGCGCACGTACGGGTCCTTGAACAGGCCCATGTCGTACTTGGCACCCAGCACTTCGCGCACTGCCTGGTCCAGTTCGGCCTGGGTCACTTCGCCAGACTTCAGCAGGCCTGGCAGCTCTTCGCCGTACAGGGTGTCGTTCATGCTCATGTCGATGCCGGCCTTGATCGCCAGCTTGGCGGCTTCGCGCCCGTCGCGGGCGACGCCATGGCGGATCAGTTCCTGGATGGCACCGTGGTCGCTGATGGTCACGCCCTTGAAGCCCCACTCCTTGCGCAGCAGGTCGTTCATCAGCCAGGTATTGGAGGTGGCCGGCACGCCGTTGATCGAGTTCAGCGCCACCATCACCCCGCCGGCACCAGCGTCGAGCGCGGCGCGGTAGGGTGGCAGGTAGTCGTTGTACATTTTCGGCAGGCTCATATCGACCGTGTTGTAGTCGCGCCCGCCTTCCACCGCGCCATACAGGGCGAAGTGCTTGACGATGGCCATGATGCTATCGGGGTTGGCCGGGCTGCTGCCCTGGAACGAGCGGACCATCACCTGGCCGATCTTCGAGGTCAGGTAGGTGTCCTCGCCGAAGCCTTCACTGGTGCGGCCCCAGCGCGGGTCGCGGGCGATGTCGACCATCGGTGCGAAGGTCATGTCCAGGGCGTCGGCCGCGGCTTCGATGGCGGCGGTGCGGCCGACCTTGGCGACGGCGTCCATGTCCCAGGTCGCGGCCATGCCCAGGCCGATCGGGAAAATGGTGCGTTCGCCGTGGACGGTGTCGTAGGCGAAGAACATCGGAATCTTCAGCCGGCTACGCATCGCCGCGTCCTGCATGGGGCGGTTCTCGGGGGCCGTGCGTGAGTTGAAGGTACCGCCGATGCGCCCGGCGGCAATTTCCTCGCGGATCTTATCCTTGGGCATTTCCGGCCCGATACTGATCAGGCGCAGTTGGCCGATCTTCTCGGCTTCGGTCATCTGGCTGATCAGATGGTCGATGAACGCCTGCTTGTCCTGCAGGGGCGGGGCGGAGGGGGCGGCGAGTGCCGCCTGACTGGCAAGGCCCATGGCCAGGCCCAGCAAAGACAGTTTCATCATCAATTCCGTTGTGAGGCCTGTGCCGTATCCACGGTGATACGCGCGCGGCCGAAGTTTTCAGGCGGCTATTGTTGTACGATTTGCAGGCATTTCTTCCAGCGGCGGATTATGCCTGAATATGTCGCCTGCGGACGAAGCCCCGAATGCCGGGACAACAACTATAAGAACGCTCAAGAGACCGACGGCATGACCCCCCTCGACGAATACCATCAGCGCCAGATCGCCGAAGCCATTGCCCGTGCCGAACGGCGCACCGATGCCGAACTGGTGACGGTGCTGGCCCGCCGGGCCGACGATTATGCCTACTGGCCGTTGTTCTGGGCCGCCGTGCTGGCGCTGGCCGTGCCGGCCCTGTTGCACTGGCTGCTGGGTTGGCCCGGAGTGCGTGGCTTGCTGGTGGCCAATGTGCTGCTGTTCGTAGGCTTGTGCCTGCTGCTGCGCAGCCCGCGCCTGGCCGGCTGGCTGATCCCCCGGGCCCTGCGCCGCTGGCGTGCTTCGCGCCTGGCCCGCCAGCAGTTTCGCGAACAGAACCTGCAGCGCACTGCTGGTGCCACGGGCGTACTGATCTTCGTCAGCGAGGCGGAGCGGCATGTGGAGATCCTGGTCGACCGCGGTATCGAGCGCCATCTGGATGCCACCGCCCGCGCGGCCATCGTCGCCCGCCTTGCCGAACATGTACGCCAGGGCCGCACCTTGCAGGGGTTTGTCGAGTGCATCGAGGCATGCGGCGAACTGCTCAGCGAACATGTGCCGCCTACCCATGCACGTAACGAGTTGCCCAACCGGTTGGTGATTCTCGATTGAGCCCTAATGCCAGTCAGTCAAGCAAATTGGGGCCGCTTTGCGGCCCTTCGCGGGCTTGCCCGCTCCCACAGGTGTGTCGCTGAGCCCATGATTTGTGCGACCCCTGTGGGAGCGGGCAAGCCCGCGAAGGGCTGCAAAGCAGCCCCAATTAAACAGGCAAACCTTAACTGACTGGCATTAGGGCAAGCCCGCTCCCACAGGAAGTTGAGCACCCTGTAGAATGCGTGCATTGCGCCATGCGCTCCCCGCTATCCGAGGCACCGTTTTTCCATGTCCGCCAGTTCTTCTGCCCCATCCGCGCCGGATGCGCGCACCCAGTTTCTCGACCTGCTGAACGCCGCCCTGCATGGCAATACCCTGGTCAAACTGGTATTGGCGCGCCATGTCGGTGCCGACCAGACCTTGCAACGGATCATTGCCAAGCCGCTGCAGGTCAAGGGCCAGCCGTGCCTGTCGCTGGTCTATCGCCACCAGACCCGTGACATCACCCGCAATCTGGCGCTGGAGCAGGCCCAGGCGCTGGTCGCCGAGCTGCTACCGGACAGCTTCCGCAACGCGCACCTGTTCGATGCCGACGGTGAAGTGCAGTTGACCTTCAGCAAGAAGGGCAAGCCCATGCTCCAGCGCCACGGCGCACAGGCGCCACGCGAAGCTGCCAGTAGCAGCGGCCATGACCGCGAGAAGAAGCGCTATCTGGAGCTTTCACGGCCGTTCCTGCGTGACCTCGGGGTTACTGACGCACAAGGCGCGCTGATACCGTCGATGTCGCGCAAGTGGAAGCAGATCAACAAGTTCATCGAAGTCTTCGACCACGCCCTGGCCAGTGCACCGGTGCCGGCGGCGCAGGCGCTACGGGTGGCCGACTTCGGCTCAGGCAAGGGCTACCTGACCTTTGCCATGCACGACTACCTGCGCAATAGCCTGGGCCGCGAAGCACAGGTAACCGGCGTCGAGCTGCGCCAGGACATGGTCGACCTGTGCAACGCCGCCGCCTTGCGCCTGGAGCACCCGGGCCTGGAGTTCCAGTGTGGTGATGTGCGTAGCGTGGTGCCCGAGGCCATCGAAGTGATGATTGCCCTGCATGCCTGCGACATCGCCACCGACTACGCCATCCACACCGGCATCCGCTGCAACGCCGCGATCATCATGTGCTCGCCGTGCTGCCACAAGCAGATCCGCCCGCAATTGCACAGCCCGGGGTTGTTGCAACCGATGCTGCAGTACGGCCTGCACATGGGCCAGCAGGCCGAAATGCTGACCGACAGCCTGCGCGCGCTGTACCTCGAAGCCTGCGGGTACGAGACCAAGGTGTTCGAGTTCATTTCGCTGGAGCACACCAACAAGAACAAGATGATTCTTGCGGTGAAGCGGCGCCAGGCAGGGGACAACGGCGCGTTGCTGGAGAAGATCGGGCAGCTCAAGGCGTTCTATGGGGTGAAGGAGCATTGCCTGGAGACGTTGTTGCGTGCGGATGGGTTGCTGCCTGGCGTGTGATTCTTCAGCGGCTCTTGTGAAATGCCGCATTCGGTAACACGTTATCCATCAGTGGCGCATCTGGACCTTTCAGAGGCTCGGTTTCGCTGACCGACGCTCCGAGCTGGCGGGCATGTCGGTATTCGCTGGGTGTGCAGTTGCTGACCTGCTTGAAGGCACGGGCGAAGTAGGATGGGTCCTTGAAGCCGGCCTCATAGCCGATGCTGGTAATCGGCATCTGGCTGTTGACCAGCAGGTCCATGGCCAGGTTCATGCGCTTGCTCAGGATGTAATCCAGAAACCCAACGCCGTTGACCTCCTTGAACAGGCGGCTGAAGCGGGCCGTGGTCATGCCGCAGCGCTGTGCGATGTCCTTTTGGTCGATGCATTCGCGAAAATGCTGGTCGATGTATGGCATGACCTTGCTGAGCGCCTGGTGCTTGTGGTGTTCGCCGGTCAGGCGAATGCTGTCCGGCAAAGAGGGAAGGTGGTCGATGCGCTGCGCATGGCCTGAGGTCTTGCTGGCGTGGCGTATGTCGCACAGCTGCTTGAGGACATCGATGTAGCGGCTTTTCTCACCGCTTGTCAGCGGCAATACCAGATACTCCCAGACCCGCGAACGCATGGCCCAGACAGCCAGCTCTTCGGAGTGCTGCACGGTGAACATGGTGATCGGTATGGACGGTGAGTTGCGTTTCACTTCCAGCAGCAGGTTGAGGTTGAGGGTGTCGGGGCGATCGAAATGCATGCAGATCATGTCTGCCTGCTGGCGTTCGGAATGCGCCACGGCCTTCGCCAGTTTGCAATCGCAGACATGACTGAACTGTGCCATCAGCGCTTCGGTGGAATGATCGCGTGTCAGATCGAACCACAACAGCAGCGGCTTTGTGCCCGGGTTAGACATCGTGACTTAACCTTATGCTGGGGAGTTTCCCTACGAGCAGCAGTATTGTCAAAACACTATTAAGTCGCCGAGCAATTTGGTTATTACCTTAGATCGTTTTTGCTTAGGGGGTTCTATGCGTTTTGTAAAAGCCTGATGTTAGACAGGTTCCGCATTTGACCTGGCCTCTGCTCATGACGACCGCTTGTCGGCTTTGAACAAACGTGCCAGAACCTTTCCCTGAACCGGCTGCAAATGCGTACGAAAGTGCTTCTCATATTCGGGTTTACTGCCTGTTTTACTGGTGGGCTTGCCCACCTTTTCGATGCTGGCCAATGGCCGCAAAAAAGTCCTAGCGATTCGCAAAATTCTCCTAACCACTGCTGTCACCCTCTGACTAGGATTCGCAACAGGTAGTGCAAAACACCACTGCCCGGGAAGAAAAATAATGTCCTTAGCGAGGTGAGCGAAATGAATCTGCAAACTATCAAGGCTTCGGTGATGAAGTTCGTCAAAGACGAAGATGGCCTGACCATTGTGGAGTATGCGGTGGCTGGTGGGTTGATCACTCTTGCCGTAGTGGGTGCTTTCCAATTACTGGGTGGCGCAGTCAATACAAAGATTACTGGTCTGAAAGATGCTGTTAGCGGCGCGACTGGCACCGGCACTGGTAGCGGTACTGGTGGGACTACTACTCCTTAATCAAGCCCCATGGGGGATGCAGCAATGTCAACAGAGTCTCTGTTCGCCATTGTCGTGCTGCTAGGGCTGCTGGGCATTGCGGTGGTGGGGGATCTTCGTAACCACCGCATCCCCAACGTCTTGATCTTGCTGGGGTTGGGTTTGGGGTTGGCGAGCCAGGCTTACTCCGCAGGACTTGCCGGGCTGGGTCATGGCGTGCTGGGTATGCTAATTGGTTTTACCGTATTTCTTCCAATGTACGCATTGGGGGGCATGGCTGCTGGCGACGTCAAGTTGATGGCAATGGTCGGCGCCTTTCTTACGCCATATGACGCACTTTCGTCTGCACTTTTCAGCCTTATAGCCGGGGGCGTGTGTGGGATCCTGATAGTGCTTATACGCGGTCAGTTGCAACGGACGTTAGAACGCTACTGGCTGATGTTGACGGTGCGGGCTTATTTGGCGCCGGTGGCGGATGAGGTGGCAGGTAAGCCTTTCCCTTATTCCGTCGCGATCCTTTCCGGAACCCTTGTCAGCCTGTTTGGGCTACCGTTTGGCCTATAGCCTTGGAGGCTAACCATGTACGCACTCAGAGACAGTGGTGCCTGCGCCTGTGACAAGGATGCAGTGCAGAGCCTGGCACCGCAGCCACGTACAGTCCGTGAGACTGGCCTGGCAGAAAGCTTTCTCGGTGATTTGCTGTGCAAGCACCTGCACGACGCCGGTACGTTGGACCTGTCGCGGCTGGTTGAGCGCCTGGCGCTAACCGGTGCAGTGGTAGAAGAAGTGCTGGCCTTTCTGCGCAAGGATGGCCGCGTCGAGGTACTGGGCCAGGTAGGTGTGCAAACGGGGGGGCAGGTGCTGCGATACGGCTTGACCGAACGCGGCCGCGGTACCGCCCGGGATGCACTGGCGCGCAGCGGCTACATCGGCGCGGCGCCCTTCCCGGTAGGTGCCTACCGTGACCTGCTCAAGCTGCAGACCATCCACCATGGCCGCATCAGTACGCAGGACATGCATGCGGCCTTCGCTGGCGTAGTGCTCTCGGAGAGCATGCTCGATCAACTGGGCGTAGCGTTGAACTCCGGGCGCGCGATCATGATTTACGGCCCCGCAGGCACCGGCAAGACCTACGTCAGCAGCCGGTTGATCCGCCTGTTCGCCGAATCCATCTGGGTACCGCATGCCATAGAAATCAATGAGTCGGTCATCGAGGTGTATGACCCTCAGGTGCATCAGCGCGTGGAGGAGGAGGGTCAACCCACCAGCCTGTTGCTGAACGAAGGCATCGATCGTCGGCTGGTGCGCTGCAAACGCCCGGTTGTGATCACTGGCGGTGAGTTGGGCATGGAGCAACTGGACGTCCGCTTCGATCCCAGTACCCGTCAGTACCAGGCCTCCTTGCAACTCAAGGCCAGCAACGGCCTGTTCATCATCGACGACATGGGGCGCCAGCGCATGGCCCCGGCCGAACTGTTCAACCGCTGGATCGTGCCGATGGAAGAGAAGCGCGACTTCCTCAACCTGGGTGGCGGGCGCCATTGCGAGCTGCCGTTCGATCTGGTGCTGGTGTTTTCCACCAACCTCAATCCGCTGGAGTTGGCTGACGAAGCCTTCTTGCGGCGCATTGGCTACAAGCTGCAGTTCAGCTACCTGAAAGTCGATGAGTACGAACGCATCTGGCGTCAGGAATGCGAACGCCTGGGCCTGGCTTACGACCCGCTGCTGTTGCGTTACGCGCTACAGGCGCTGTACGAGGCCGAAGGCGTGCCGCTGGTGCCCTGCCACCCTCGCGACCTGCTGAACATGGCGCTCGACAGACAGCGTTACCTGGGCGGCGATGGTCCGCTGTCGCCTCAGGAGCTGAAATGGGCCTGGCAAAGCTACTTCGTGCAGATCGACTTCCTTGGATAAGGAGATGCAGACATGAGTGCCCGTACGCTGACCCTGGTTGCTGTTTCCCTGACCTTGGGGCTTGGTGCCGCCTTGATGGCCAACAACTGGCTCAATGGCCGGCTCAACGCCGCCCCGGATGACAACATGAAGAACGTGGTGGTGGCCACGGTGGAGATCCCGTTCGGGCAGATGATCGAGGCCCAGCAGGTCGCCATCGTGCGCATGCCCAAGGATGCGGTGCCTGACGATGCCTTCGACAGCAATGAAAAGGTGGTTGGCAAGATTGCCACTTTCGCCCTGTTGCGCGGCGATGTGCTGCGCAGCGCACGCGTGGCTGAGCACCTGGGTGGCAGTACCCTAGCGTCGTTGATCGCCCCCGACAAACGTGCCATTTCGGTGCGTGTCGACGATGTGGTCGGGGTGGGCGGGTTCCTCTTGCCGGGTAACCGGGTCGATGTACTGGCGACCAAGCGCAGCGATAGCAGCAGTAATGACTCGGAGTCCAGGACCATCCTCCAGGACTTGCGGGTACTGGCTGTGGACCAGACGGCGGGGACAGACAAGACCCAGCCCGTGGTGGTGCGTGCCGTGACCTTGGAAATGTCGACTAAGGAGGCAGAGGCCTTGGTCAAAGCGCAATCCGAAGGCAGATTGCAACTGGCCCTGCGCAACCCGCTGGATGCTCAGAAACAGTTGCCAGCCGTTGCTGCTGTCGAGCCGCTCAAGGCCGCGTCGCCAGCCGCCAAACCCCAACCAAAGCCGGTGGCAAAAGATAGCAATGGCGGTGGTGCGGTCACCATCATCCGCGGGACCAAGGTCGAGGTCGCAAAAGCAAGGTTTTAAGGCAGTAGGCGTGCGAATAGCTAACCTTCGGCAGGAACAAGATCACCTCGCAGGGAGTAGTCAATGAATACTTTGCAGAGACTAGGGCTGTACCTGTTTTGCGGGCTGGGTACGCAGCTGCTGTTCGCTGGCGTGGCACAGGCTGAAGGACCGGGGGCGGGATACAGCGCCATGCCGGCGGCCAACACCAATATGGTCCAGGTGCCCATCTACAAGTCGCGGACGATCAGCGCTCGTACGCCGGTGAGGAAAATCTCGGTCGGCAACCCGGATATCGCCGATATCCTGATTACCAGCCCGACCCAGCTCTACCTGCTCGGCCGCTCCCTGGGCACTACCAACGTGCTGCTGTGGGACAACAACAACCGCTTGATCGACACCCTGGATGTGGAGGTCGTGCATGACCTCACCGGGCTCAAGACCAAACTGCACCAGCTGCTGCCCGCGGAGAACATCGAGGTGTTCAGCGCACAAGGCGCGTTGGTACTGCGTGGCCAGGTGCGTAGTGCCGCGGCCATGGACACAGCGATGAAAGTGGCCAAGACCTATGCCGCGCAAACCTCGAGTGTGGTGCAAGGCAAGGGTGAAGCCGCCGAAGCGGCACCGGCCCAGTCGCTGGAGGTGATCAACCTGCTCAGCGTCGGTGGCAGCCAGCAGGTGATGTTGGAAGTGAAAGTGGCCGAGATGCAGCGCAGCCTGATCAAGAACCTCAACGTGCGCTTCAATGCCCTTGGCTCATCCGGCAACTGGAGCGGTGGCGGGTTCAACAATGGTCAAGGACTAGGCCTGACTCCAGGAGGCGGGTCGATCCTTTCGCCAGGTTCGCTGATTGGTGGCGGCAAAGGCTTGTTCGCCCAGTTCCTGTCCGACGATTTCCTCTTCAATGTGGTGCTGGAAGCGTCCAAGGACAATGGCTCGGCCAAGGTGCTGGCTGAACCCACCCTCACCACCTTGACCGGTCAGCAGGCGGAATTCATTTCAGGTGGCGAGTTCCCTGTGCCGATCACCGAGGATGATGGCATCACCGTCGAATACAAGGAATTCGGTGTCGGGGTGAAGTTCCTGCCGGTGGTGCTCGACTCCGGGCGCATCAACCTCAACCTGAATGTCTCGGTGAGCGAGCTTTCCAACGTCAACTCGCTGGTGCTCGACACCGGCCTCAGCAGTGTGCTGGGCGATGGTGTCACCCAGGTCATTCCGTCGCTGACCAAGCGCAGCGCCGAGTCCACTGTCGAACTGGGCAATGGCCAGACCATCGCCATCGCGGGCTTGATCAGTGAAAACACCCGCGATTTCGTCAGCCGCTTCCCCGGGCTGGGGGACCTGCCGATACTCGGGCACCTGTTCCGCAGCCAGTCGTTCATAAACGGTGAAACCGAACTGGTGATCCTGGTGACGCCGCACCTCGCCAAGCCTGTGGATGCCAAGGCGGTGCGCCTGCCCACCGAGAAGTTCGTCGAGCCCAGTGACCTGGACTTCTACCTGCTCGGCAAGACCAAGGGCAGTGAGCCGGGGCGCGCGGTGCCCGTCAGCCTCGGGGTCAGCGGTGGCAACTTTGGCCATGATCTGAACTGATCGGAGAGAACCAGCATGAGAAGCATGATCGTGTGTTGTGCGCTGCTGTCAGGGTTGTCCGGCTGCATGTCGTACGATGAAGGTCGCGTTGGCCCGCTGGGTTACAGCGTCTACCAGACTACCTACCAGCAGATTGCGGACAAGCAAGTGGCCGCCAACCCAGGCACCGAACTACCTGCCGCAGGCCCCGATGGCCCGTTGCTGGAGAAGGTGATCGATGGATATCGGGGGGCGACGGGCGAAGCGCAGCAGGTTGGCCAGCCGATTCAGATCAAATTCGGCGATTGAGGGCTTGATGATGACTCCTCGAGTTCAACGGATGTTCACCGCTCGGCCAGTTCAACAGCGGGGAGCAGTGATTGTCATGATCGTGATCGCCCTGTTAGCGATATTGATGATGGCAGCGTTGGTGCTCGATGGGGGCCACATGCTGTTGAACAAGACACGCCTGCAGAATGCTGTGGACGCTGCTGCCCTGAGTGGCGCCAAGACCCTGAGCCAGGTGATGGGCGCTGGCAATGCCGCCACTACCGCGCGTGATGCCGCGCTCTTTACCCTGAACGAAAATGCCAAGGCCGCGGGCAATAAGGAACTGTTGACGGCAATTGGCGGCAAACTCGGAGCATTCGCTGTGGTGGAACTGGCAGACAATGTCTATGGGCCTTTCTCCTTCCCCGGGCCGGCCAATGCCACCTATGTGCGGGTCTCGGTACCGAAGTATGCACTGGGGGGCTTTTTCTGGAGCTTTGCCCAATCATTCGGTACAGGCGCCTTGGGGGCCAAGCAAGTGGCGGCGATTGCCACCGCCGGGCCGAGCCCGACCAGCCCGTGTGATCTTGCGCCGCTGCTGGTCTGTCCCAAGTCGGCCCAATATGACCCGGACGCCGGCATATTCTGGGGGTATCGTTTTGGTGACTTGGAGGTCTTGAAATCAGCCTCCAAGAACAGCGACCCGATTGGCCCGGGTAACTTCCAGCTACTCGATTTTGGCTCGGGCGGCAAGGAAGTTGGCGAGCTCATGGCCGGTGGCGGCTCGGTTTGTCGCAATGTCGGTGAAAACGTCACCACCAAGCCTGGCAACACGGTTGGCCCATCCGTCAAAGGTCTGAATACGCGATTCGGCGAGTACTCCGGGTCATTAAAGAGTTCGGATTATCCACCCGACCTGGTGACGACCTATAGCAACCCGGTGATGAAGTACAACGACAAAACCGCACGGCTGGAGCAGCAGGGGCAACTTGTCACTTCGAGCAATGGCAACCTGTCTGCTGGCGGTACGCCGCTGTTCGACTACAACGACTATGCCGCGCAGACAGCCGCATGTGTCGCAGGTGGGGGGAGTGGGTGCCAATCGAATGGGGTTTTCGAGCGGCGCATGCTGAAGATCGTGGTGGGGGACTGCTCCGGCAAGAACTCGGGAGCCTCGTCGATTCCGGTCATCGGTTTTGGTTGTTTCTTCGTGGTGCAGCCGGCCGACAACTCGGGTGGGGATTCGCAGATATTCGGCCAGTTCGTCAAACAATGCGAAGGCGACGGCGTGCCCGGGCCTACGCCGCAGGACGATTCCGGCCCGCAGATCATCCAGCTGTACAAAACCTTTATCAGTGGCAGTGGCACACCGAGCACCGACTCCTAGGAGCGTGTCATGGAACTTTATCGGCTCAAGCGTGCACAGCGCCAGCAAGGGGTGGCAATCGTCGAATTCACCATCACCCTGCCGCTGTTGCTCCTGACCTTGCTGGCGTTCGGCGAGTTTGGCCGTATGCTCTACCAGTACAACAGCCTGCTGCAGGGCAGTCGTGATGCAGCGCGCTTTGTCGCCAGCCAGGCCTGGAACTCGACCCTTGGCAAGGTCGAGGTGAGCGCTGACCTCGAGTGCATGACCAAGAAAGTGGCGGTGTACGGTGCACCCTCCGCGCCGCCCTGCAGCCTGACCGGCATGCCGGCCAATACCACTGTGCAGGTGGTCAAGGTGGCGGGCACCAACGACCACGTGCAGGTGACCATCAGCGCGGTCTTTTCCCCGCTGATCGCCAACGGCATTCCGGCCTTTATCGGCAACGGCACCGCGCTGAACTTCCCGTTGGTCGCTACCACCGTGATGAGGGCACTGTGATGAAGCGCAGAAGCATGCAGGGCGTTTACGTGGTGGAGTTCGCCATTGTCAGTGCGTTGATGTTCACGCTGCTGTTCGGAGTGCTGGAAATAGGCCGGCTGTACTACACCGTGAACGTCTTGAATGAGTCCGTGCGGCGTGGCGCACGCCTGGCTGCGGTGTGCAATATCAGCGATCCAGTGGTGCTGCGCAGGGCCATATTCAACAGTGCGGGCGACAGTGGTGCCAGCACCCTGCTGGCCGGCCTGGACACCTCGGACCTGACCCTGCGTTACCTGGACAAGAACGGTGCACAGGTCGCCAACCCCGGTGATCTGGTAAGTGCCACCGGGTTTGCCGCCGTCCGCTATGTGCAGCTGACGCTGCAGAACTTTCAATTCAGCCTGTTTATTCCAGGTTTTGGGGTGCCCATTACCCTGCCAGTATTCAAGGCGACCTTACCTCGAGAGAGCCTCGGGCGTCATACCGAGGCGGATGTCGTACCGGAGATCACGCCATGCTGAATCTTAGGGAATCTTCCGTATCCGCTACCTCCATCAAACCCGGGATGCGTCTGTTGATCAGCAGCTCCGACGCCGTGGCCTTGCGCCAGCTGCAAGAAATCTGTCAGCGCATCGCCGGTCTGGAGGTGAATGTTCGCCAGGTCAGCAATGGGCATTGCGACCCTCTGTACGGGCTGGACCGGATGCCCGATTTCCTGCTGCTGCGCGTTGGCCAGCTGTGGCGTGAGGAACTGGCAGCCCTGTTGCAACGCCCGGCCCATGAGCGCCCGCCACTGTTGGTGTGTGGCCTGCTGGACGATCGGGAAGGCATGCGCTTGGCAATGCAGGCGGGTGCGCGTGATTTTCTGCCGGAGCCCATCGTTGCCACGGAGCTTATCGCTGCGTTGAATCGTATGGTCATGGAAACCCAGACCAACAGCACGGCAACAGGCAAACTGGTTGCGGTGATGAATGCCAAGGGTGGCTCCGGCGGCACGGTGCTGGCCTGTAACCTGGCGCATCAGCTCAGCCTCAAGGGCAACGCGCTGCTGCTTGACCTGGACCTGCAGTTTGGCAGCGTGTCGCATCATCTGGATGTGGCGCAGTCGCACAGCCAACTGGACGTGTTGCAGCAGATAAAGGAAATGGATGGCATTGCACTGCGCGGCTTCTGCAGCCATTTCAGCCCGTCCTTGCATGTGCTTGGCAGCCGCGCCAATGAGCTGTGCCTGCCGCAGGATGTCCAGGCCGAACAGCTCGATGCGCTGCTGCAGCTGGCGCGGGCCAGCTATGACTGGGTGGTGGCGGACTTGCCGCGGCAGATCGATCACCTTACCGCCTCGGTGCTGGAGCAGGCCGACCGGGTGTACGTCGTGGTGCAGCAGAGCGTCAACCACCTGCGCGACGCCAGCTGCCTGGCGCGCATTCTGCGTGATGACCTGGGCGTACGCGGCAATCAGCTGGAGGTGGTGGTCAACCGCTATGACAAGGCGGCGCCGGTCAGCCTCAAGGATATCGGCGAGGCGCTGCGCTGCACCAATATCGTGAAACTGCCGAATGACTTCAGCGTTATCAATCAGAGCCAGAACACGGGTGTGCCATTAGGCTTGCAAGCACCTCGCTCCGCGATCACCCAAGCGCTGCATGGGCTGGCCGAGGAATTGGTTGGCAAGCAGGTGGACACTGACACGGGACTGTTCAAACGCGCCTTCAAGCGTGTTTTTCGGGGGTGAACCATGCTTAGCGATTTCCGTAACCGTTTACGCAAACAAGCAGTCACCCCCGAGGCATCGACGCCGTCGAAGCAGGGTGGCGGCGCGAAGGACCCGGCAGAGGCGCTGATGGCGTGGGAACATTCGGCACCGGATGTTCTGTTTGAAACGAAAAGCCAGGTCACATCGGTGGAAGCCGAGTGGCGGGAAAAAACCTATCAGCAACTGCTCAAGGTCATGGACCTGTCCTTGCTCGATTCGCTCGAGCAGGCCGAGGCCGTGCGGCAGATCCGCGATATCTGCCAGCGTCTGCTCGATGAACATTCGGCGCCGGTGAGCTCTGCCAGCCGCCAGTTGATCATCAAGCAGATCACCGACGAAGTGCTTGGCTTGGGCCCGTTGGAGCCACTGCTGGCCGACCACACGGTGTCCGATATCCTGGTCAACGGGCATGACTCGGTGTACGTCGAACGGTTCGGCAAGTTGCAGCGCACCGATGTGCGTTTTCGCGATGATCAGCACCTGCTGAACATCATCGATCGCATCGTCTCCAGCCTCGGCCGGCGTATCGACGAGTCTTCGCCGTTGGTCGATGCACGCCTCAAGGACGGTTCACGGGTCAATGCGATCATCCCGCCGCTGGCCATCGACGGGCCAAGTATCTCGATACGCCGCTTTGCGGTGGACCTGCTCAATACCGACAGCTTGATCCAGGCGGGCGCGCTGACGCCGGCCATCGCCTTGCTGCTGAAGGCGATCGTGCGGGGGCGGCTGAACGTACTGATCTCCGGCGGCACCGGCTGCGGCAAGACCACCATGCTCAATGTGCTGTCCAGTTTCATTCCCCATAACGAGCGCATCGTCACCATCGAGGACTCGGCCGAGCTGCAACTGCAGCAGCCGCATGTGGTGCGCCTGGAAACGCGGCCTGCGAACATCGAGGGGCGTGGCGAGGTGGGCCAGCGTGAGCTGGTGCGCAACAGCCTGCGGATGCGCCCGGACCGTATCGTGATCGGTGAGGTGCGCGGCGCCGAGGCGCTGGACATGCTGACGGCGATGAACACTGGTCACGATGGTTCACTGACTACCATCCACGCCAATACCGCGCGCGATGCGTTGGGCCGGGTCGAGAACATGGTCTTGATGTCTGGCGCCACGTTCCCGATCAAGGCCATGCGTCAACAGATCGCATCGGCCATCGATGTGGTGATCCAGCTGGAGCGGCAGGAAGACGGCAAACGGCGGTTGGTCAGTGTGCAGGAGATCAACGGCATGGAAGGTGAAATCATCACCATGACTGAGATCTTCTCTTTTGTCCGCAATGGTGTGGGCGAGCAGGGCCAGGTGCTCGGTGACTTCCGGCCAAGTGGCATGGTCCCAGCGTTTCGCGATTCCTTGGCCAAGCGCGGGATCGAGTTGCCGCTGACGATGTTCAGGCCTGAATGGATGGAGGCTCGTCAGCCATGAGCCAGATACCCGGTGAATTCATCCTGATGTTTCTTGGCATGGTGTTCGTTGCCGTGTTTCTCCTCAGCCAAGGCTTGGCAGTGCCAGTGTTCGGTGAGGCGGGCAAGGTACGCAAGCGTATCCGCAGTCGACTTGTGCTCCTGGAGCGGGCAAGTCATCTGCCGAACATGCAGACCGTGCTGCGGCAGAAATACCTGACACGTCTGTCGCCGCTGGAGGCGCGGCTTGAGCAATTGCCGTTCATGGCGACGCTGACTCAAATGATCGAGCAGGCCGGGCATGAGTACCGGGCCTATCGGGTACTACTGCTGGGGTTGGCGCTGGCAGCTGCTGCCGGGATGCTGGCTTGGATGTTCTTCCCTTACTGGTGGCTGGCGCTGGCGGCAGCGTTCGTGGCGTTCTGGCTGCCGCTGCTGAAAATTACCCGTGACCGTGGCAAGCGTTTCGCCAAGTTTGAAGAGGGCTTGCCGGATGCGCTGGAAGCTATGTGCCGGGCATTGCGCGCCGGGCACCCTTTTAATGAAACCCTGCGTCTGGTGGCAGATGAGCACAAGGGGCCGGTGGCGCATGAGTTTGGCCTGACCTTCGCCGATATCAACTACGGTAATGATGTGCGCCGGGCCATGCTTGGCCTGCTGGAGCGGATGCCAAGCATGACAGTGATGATGCTGGTCACCTCGATCCTCATTCACCGTGAGACTGGCGGCAACCTGACGGAGGTACTGGAGCGCTTGAGCAATTTGATACGTGGGCGTTTCCGCTTTCAGCGCAAGATCAAGACAATGTCGGCCGAAGGGCGTATGTCGGCTTGGGTGCTGGTGGCCATACCCTTCCTGCTGGCGGCAGCGATCATTATCACGAGCCCGGATTATCTGACGTTGTTGATCAAGGATCCCACTGGGCAAATGTTGGTCATGGGGGCTTTTGGCTCCATGTTGGTGGGGATTTTCTGGATTCGTAAGATTATCCGTATCCAGATTTAGGCAGTTCTCGCATGGGGGCGTCGGTCATGGACTATTTGCTCGGTTTATTGAGTGGGGTGACGGACAACGAGGCATTGGCACGTTTGCTGATCGTCGGTGCGATCGGGGTAAGCACGGTCATTGCCGTTATCACTGTGACGTTACTGGTGCAGGGTTTGCAGAGCCCACTGCAGCGTCGTCTAGCACTGATCAAGCGTGATCACTCCAGCGCTGCGGCCGGGCGGGAGGCGCCAGGAAACCTTCAGCTTCTACTGGAGCGGGTTGGTCGGCGCGTTACCCCGTCTACGGATGGGCAGGTGTCGGCTACTCGAACCCTGTTGACCCACGCGGGTTATGGTTCGGCGTCGGCGGTACAGGTGTATTGGGCGGTGCGTTTGCTGTTGCCGTTGCTGCTGGTAGGCGTCTCGCTGTTGGTACTGCCACTGGTTCCGAACCTTTCCTTGATGATGGGCATGGGAGTGGTGGCCATGGGAGCGGCCGTCGGATGGCTTCTGCCGGCAATCTATGTCGACAAGCGAAAGAATGCTCGGCAAGGTCGGTTGCGTGCAGCCTTCCCCGATGCCCTGGACCTGATGGTGGTTTGCGTGGAGTCGGGCCTGGCGTTGCCCCAAGCGATCGAGCGGGTGGCCGAAGAAATGGCGGTCAGCCAGGCCGAGCTGGCCGAGGAACTGGCCTTGGTCAATGCGCAGATCCGCGCCGGTATTTCCAGTACCGAAGCGCTCCGGCAACTGGCAGATCGCACCGGCCTGGAAGACATCCAGGGTCTGGTCAGCCTGTTGGCCCAGAGCATTCGCTTCGGTACCAGCGTAGCGACCACCTTGCGCATCTATGCCGAGGAGTTTCGTGACCGGCGCATGCAGGCCGCCGAGGAAATGGGCGCGAAGATCGGAACAAAGCTGGTTTTTCCGCTAATTTTCTGTCTGTGGCCAAGCTTTTTTCTGGTTGCCATCGGCCCGGTGATCATCGGGATACTTAAAACGTTCGGGAAGCCATGACATGAACAGGATCAGCTTGCTGTTGACCATGATCGCCGTGCTCTCGGGTTGCCAGAGCACTGGTCCAGACTTGAATGGGGTGCGTTCTGTCTACTCCGCTGGCAATTCGGTGCTCTATCAGGTGCAGTCGCAGAGCAACTCGCCCGACCAGGCGATGCAGATGGCTGCTATGGCTTACCAGGCCGGTGACCTGGACCAGGCGCTGTACCAGTACCTGCGCGTCCTCGAGCTGGCGCCCGAACGTTATGAGGCCTTGGTCTGGGTTGGCCGTATCCACCGCGAACGGGGCAATAACCAGCTTGCCGAGATGGCCTTCACCGAGGTACTGGGCAAGGCACCTGATAACCCCGATGCCCTGACGGAAATGGGCCTGCTGAATCTGTCCATGCGTAAACATGAGCAGGCCAAGGCAATGCTGTTGAAAGCAGTTGCCGTGGATCAGAAACGCTTCGTCAAGGACCCGGCCACCACCCAGACCGGGGCGGCTGCGCTCAGGGTCGACGGCAAGTCACCGCTCAAGGCCTACAACGGGCTGGGGGTACTCGCGGATCTGGCCGACAACTTCGCCGAGGCGCAAACCTACTACCGCCTGGCCGAGCTCATAGATCCGCGTTCGGCGTTGGTGCAGAACAGCCTGGGGTATTCCTACTACATGGCCGGGCAATGGGCCGATGCCGAGCTCCGGTACAAGCGTGGTGTGAGTTACGACGGCACCTACAAACCGCTTTGGCGCAACTATGGGTTGCTGCTGGCTCGCATGGGGCGCTATGAGGAGGCGGTGTCTGCATTCGAACAGGTCGAAAAGCGTGCCGAGGCCAGCAATGATGTCGGCTATGTCTGCCTGGTGGAAGGCAAGCTGGATGTGGCTGAGCAGTTCTTCCGTAGCGCGATCGAGTTGTCGCCGGGGCACTATCCAGTCGCCTGGGAAAACCTGAACAGGGTCCAGCAGATTCGGCAAATCCGCCAGCTGGGCGGCGATGTAGCGATGCCCGAGCCGGTTGCAGTTGGCCCGGCCGTGCAGGTGACAACCGCGTCGGCGCCTTGACGGGGCGAGTGGTTCAGCGGGCAAGCCCTGATGCCTGTCAGATAGCATTAACGGGGCTGCTTTGCAGCCCATCGCCGGCAAGCCGGCTCCCACAGGTACCGCTCAGAATTCAGGCGTTGCGCGATCCCTCTGGGAGCCGGCTTGCCGGCGATGGACCGCAAAGCGGCCCCCAATTGGTCCACTTCATCTGTGGGTGAGCGGTGCTTCAATAGCCAACGCTGCCTGCCCCAACGGATGCGTACTGGCATCAAAGAAGTGCAGCACTGTCCCCGGCATATCCCCGAACCTGTCGACAAAATGCTGCTTCTGGTTGATCACCGATGCCTCGCTCAACGGCCTTATGGCAATCGACAGATGCATCGGTCGGGCCTGTCGGATGGCTTCGAGCAGATGCTGGTCACTGCTGTCCAGGTGCAGCCCGAACAGGCATAGCCCCTGGCTTTCCCGCGCCAGTTGCCCCAGGCACCAGCCCAGGTAGTCAGAGTTGCGGATGGCGCGCAGCTTCTCGTCGCTGCGGTCTTCGTTGACGAACAGCGGCACTTCGCCCGGGATGTTCACGGCAAAACCATCGAGCAGTTCGGCGCTGTCGGCACTGCGTTGGCGGGTGGTGCCGTCGGGCAGCTTGAGCAGGTGCAGGCCGCCATGCAGGTGCAGTACCCGCGTACCTTCGCCGTTGGTGCGGCGCACGTCGAAGAAGCCTTGCTCGTCGAATAGTTCGGCGAAACCCTGCGGGGCGTGTTGCACGGCCCACGGTAGCAGCAGGTCGTAGTTGCTGGTGTAGACGCTGCGGTAGCCACGCAGCGCCTGGTTGAGGGTTGCCAGGGTCGTGGCCGGCATGAGTGGCCACGGCAGGTGCACCGTGCGTACGGCGTGGATCAGCGCTTCCTTGATCGAGTAGTAGCGGTTCAGCGGCGCGGTGGAGTTGATGGCCAGCGCGGCGTTGGTGCGCACGGTGGTGTTGAGGGCGCTGAGCACCGGCTCGAACAGTTCCGTACCCAGTGACTTGAACAGTGCCTGGTCGCTGACGGCCAGGCCTTTCTTGCGCCCGGCACGTTGCGCTTCCTCGAACAGCGAGAAGTAGCCGAACGGCTTCCACAGCACGCGGCTGGCGCCGTTGCCCAGCAGCAGGGCGTCGCAAGGGTGGCGGGCGGCGAGTTCCGGCCAGGGGGTGAGAGTGGCGTCTAGTGCGGGCATGCTGGGGTCCGTTGGGTGGAGCGGGAACGGGGGCGACTTTAGCATGTCATGCAAGGCGTGCGAGGGTTGGTGTCCAGGCAACTGCTTTGTGCAGCCTGTACTGGCCCTATCGCCGGCAAGCCCGCTCCCACAGGTTCGCCACAGGCCTTGAGAGTAGTGCAGTACCTGTGGGAGCCGGCTTGCCGGCGATGGCCAGTAGCAACGACGCAATGCTTCAACCTTGTTCAGCCCGTTGCCCAACGCGACTCCTGTTCCGCCAAACCCGATAGGCGCGAATGCCCGCCCGCACCGAGCCGAACAGCAGTTTGTCTTCCATCTCCCGGGCCATCCCCGAGCGCACCAGCATGCGCAGGAAGGTGCCGCGAGCGCGGGCGATGGCAAAGAAGATGCCCTGCGCGGCCAGGGTGTCGCGCACTTCGCGCAGGGCGGCGATGCCGCTGACGTCGATGCTGGTCACCGCCTCGGCATCGAACAGCACGGCCCTGGGCTGGTCCTGGCTCTGCACCGCTTCGAGCAGGCGCATCTTGAAGTAGTCGGCGTTGAAGAACAGGATCGCGTCGTCGAAGCGGTACACCACCAGGCCTGGCACGGTGCGGGCATCCTTGTGTTTGCGGATGTCCACCTGGCCTTCGGTGCCGGGCAGCCAGCCCAGCACCGCGTCGGTGGGCTGATAGATGCTGTACAGCAGGCGCAGGATCGCCAGGGTCACGGCAAACACGATGCCGGGCAGCACGCCCAGGCTCAGCACACCGACCGTGGTCAGCAGGCACAGCCAGAACTCGAAGCGGCTCAGGCGGCGGATATGCTTCAGCGACTTGATGTCGATCAGCCCCCAGCCTGCCATCAGCAGCACGGCACCCAGCGCTGCCTGCGGGATCCACGCCATCGGCGCGGTGAAGAACAACAGGATCAGGGCGATGACCAGTGCTGCGATGATGCCCACCAGTTGGCTCTTGCCACCGACCATGTCGTTGACCGCAGTGCGCGAGTCTGCACCGCTGATGGCAAAGCCCTGGGAAACCCCGGCAGCCAGGTTGCTTACGCCCAGGGCGACGAATTCGTGGTTGGCGTTGATCGCGTAGCCGTGCCGGGCGGCAAAGCTGCGTGCGGTGAGCATGGCGCTGCAGAAGCTTACGGTGGCGATACCCAGGGCGTCGCGCAGCAGGCTTTTCATTTCTGCCAGGTTACTGTGTGGCCAGGCCAGCTGCGGGATGCCGGCAGGTACCGGGCCGAGAATGGCGACGCCAAAGCGGTCAAGGCCGAGCAGGCCGACCAGCAGCATGAACAGCGCCACTACAGTTAGCGCCGCAGGCAGGTGGGGGTAGCGTCGTGGCAGCCAGATCAGCAGGCCCAGTGCGGCGATGCCGATGAGCAGCGTCACCCAGTGGATTTCGCCCAGGCGCTGGAAGAAGTTGATCAGGCTGAGGATGAAACCGTCGCCCTCGATCTTGAACCCCACCACCTTGGACAACTGCCCGGCGATCAGGCTCAGGCCGATACCGTTGAGATAGCCGATCAGGATCGGCCGCGAGAAGAAGCTGGCGATGAACCCGGCCCGGGCCACCCCAGCCGCGATCAGCATTACCCCGACCAGCAAGGTGACGATCACCGACAGCTCGGCAATCCGGTGCGGCTCGCCCATGGCCAACGGCGCCACGGCGCCGGCGATCATCGCGCAGGTAGCGGCGTCTGGGCCGACCATCAGCTGGCGCGAGCTTCCGATCAGGGCATAGACCATCATCGGCAGCACACAGGCATACAGGCCGTACTGCGGCGGCAGGCCGACGATCTGCGCGTAGGCGATGGCAATGGGAATCTGAATCGCCGCCACCGAGAGGCCGGCCTGCAGGTCGGCGTGGAACCACTCGCGGCGGTAGTGCAGCAGGTTGGCAAGGCCCGGTAGCCAGCGGGAGAGAAACATGCGTCGTCCTTTCGAAATGCTTCACGAATCCATCCACGCATTGAAGCGGATCGGCAGGCAAATGGCCATGGGGCAGGTCAAAGGGAGGGGGGAGAAACGAAAAAAGGAGCCTGGGCTCCTTTTTACAGCGATGACGTTGCTGGAACGCCATGCGGGAATGCGATGTGGAGCGGGTAGAGGGAATCGAACCCTCAACTAAAGCTTGGGAAGCTTTCGTTTTACCACTAAACTATACCCGCGTTTGCGCAGCACTTTTTACCAGAACCCTCAACGAATTAGAAGCCCAAGTTATTAAAAAGCTTGTCGGCGCCCCATGGTTTGCGGGTTTGAGCCACAGGACGCCGAGTTGCTCAGATGGCCAATGCATGCTGCTCCTGTTTTACAGGCTGGTAACGTTGACGAGGTTCACGCACGGTTGGCTTCAGGAACCCCAGCATGACACTGCGAGTGTCCTCGCAAGCGGCCTTGTGTTCCATATCCAGGAAGTGGCCTGCATCGCGGATCACGCTGAAGTGGCTGCGTCCCACGTGCTTGCTGAACTGCCGCGCATCTTCGACCGTGGTGTACTCGTCGCGGTCACCATTGATGAAAAGTACCGGGATGTCGATATTGCGTGCACCATCCAGCGCCCGCCCCAGGTCATGTTGCAGCACCTCATTGATGTGGAAGTGCATCTGCGCATACTCGTGGCTGTCCAGGCTGCTGACATGGCGGTAGTTGAAGCGCTTGAACAGTGACGGCAGGTGCTTGCCGATGGTGTCGTTGATCAGGTTGCCGACCTGATAACGGTCGCAGGCGGCCAGGTACTGGCAACCACGGTCCAGGTAGTCGCGCATCGGTTCGTTGATCACCGGTGAGAACGAACTCACCACTGCCTTCTTCACGCCCCGCGGCTGGTGCGCCAGCGCCAGCAGCGTACTTGCGCCACCCCACGAGAACGACATCACGTGGTCTGCCTGGAAGTGCTCGATCAGCTCGAGGAGAATATGCGCTTCGGTCTCCTTGCTGATAAAGCGTTCCTGGCGATTGTGCGGCTTGGATTTGCCAGCGTATGGCTGGTCGAACAGTACAACGTTGAACTGCGGGTGCAGGTTACGTACCGTCTGGGCGAACGAGGCCGTGGTGGCAAGCGAGCCATTGATCAGGATGATCGTATTCTCGGCCGCATCCGCGCGATAGAACTCCGTGTAAACCCGATACTGACCTTGGATATCAAGTACAGCGATTTCTGGCCTCATGTCATCGACTCCTGGCGCAAAAAGGGTATTCGCGTCACCTAGGGTGCACGTTCTTTATGACAGGTAGGCATTTGCCTGAAGAGAAACCGGGGGGCCCTGTGTCGATCCTTGGCACGTGCGTCGACGGTATTGTTTTAGGCGGGCAATTCGCCGTGCCCCAAGGCATCGAGGCCTTGGGTGGCCGGCAAAAAGTGTCTTCGACTGCGGTCGTGACTTGGTAGTCACATGCAGACTGACGATTTGGATTCAAGCAGTGGGTCGGGAATCCCGCAAGTGCCGTTCGGGGGAAAATGTGACTTTTGTCGCTGAGCGGTCGTATGACGACCCTGATCTGTCTGGTCCGGCCTCTTCGCGGGCTCGCCCGCTCCCACAGGGATCACACCAGCCCGGAGGCCTGTGGTGTACCTGTGGGAGCGGGCGTGCCCGCGAAGAGGCCGGTACAGGCTGATTAGACCGTCGCTATTTCATCCGCCGTCAGCTCACGAAACGCCCCAGGCGCCAACCCCGGGTCCAGCCGGATCGCCCCCATGCTCTCCCGATGCAACCCCACCACCTTGTTGTCGAAATGGCCGAACATGCGCTTCACCTGGTGATAGCGCCCTTCGATGATCGACAGCCGTGCCTGGCGCGGCCCGAGGATGTCCAGCTGGGCGGGCAGGGTGGTGAGGTCTTCGAAAGCGAAGTAGAAGCCCTCGAGGAACTTGGCCACATAGTGCTCGCCAATCTCGTCCTCGGTTTGCACCAGGTAGTGCTTGGGCAGCTTGGTCGCGGGCTGGGTAAGCCGGCGTGACCATTGGCCATCGTTGGTCAGGATCATCAAGCCCGTGGTGTTGAAGTCCAGCCGCCCGGCAATGTGCAGGTCCTCACGCAAACCGGCTGGCAGCAGGTCGAGCACGGTGCGGTGTTGCGGGTCCTGGGTGGCGCTGACGCAGCCTGCGGGCTTGTGCAACATCAGGTAGCGTGCCGGGCGGCCAGCCTGCAGCAGCTGGTCGTCCAGCTCCACGCGGCTGAATTCGCGCACTTCGGCCAGTGGGTCGCTGACCACTTGGCCATCCACCCGCACACGGCGTTGCGCCAGCATCAGACGGACTTGCTGGCGGTTGTGGCTGGGCAGGTTGGCGAGGAAACGGTCGAGGCGCATGGCAAACGGTCAGTCGGAAGCGGGGGAGCGAAGTTGTTCTTCGACGGCGGCGCAGCGCGGGCACAGGCAGGCTTTGTCGCGCAGCTCGGCGGGAAGGGCTTCGAGCACGGCAGGGTCGATGGTCACGCTGTAACACCAGCAGGCCTGGGTGGCTCGGCGCGGATCGGCCAAGCTGCACTGGTTGAGGGCGCCACAAGCGGGGCAGTGCTGGTTGTCGGGCATGGTTGCCATTCACCTGTATCAAATTGTTGCAGAAATGGCACTGCACCTTGGCGGCACTGTCTTAATCAGTGTCGATGATCGCATTTCGCATCGACGCTCGCCAGCGCCGCTGTTCGGGCACTCCAGCGGTCCAGGAGGCCGCCATGTCCTATCGAATCCTGTTGATCGCCCTGCTGGGGCTGATGACTTCCGCCTGCGTTCCGTACTACGAGAGCGGGGGCTATTACCGATCGGACCACTACTACTCCGACCGTTATGTGTCACCGGATTATTACCGCTATGACCGCTATTACGTAGCGCCGCAGCCCCGTTATTATTATCAGCCTGCGCCACGCTACTACTACCGCTCGGCGCCCGCGCCTCACTACCGGTCTCATCCGCAGCCGGGGATGAAGCAATGGTATGGCAACCCACGCAATGACTATGGCAACCGCCAGCGGTATGACTATGGGCGCGACCGGGACCGTCATGATTATCGAGGTGGCAGCCAGCGCTACCAGCAGAATGACCGTTGGCACTCTAGCGGGCGGGGGGATGGTGACCGGCGCGGGGATGGGCGGCGTGGGCACGGGCAAGGGGGGAACTGGCAGCGGTAGGTGAATTGAAAACCGGGGGCGCGTTGCGCCCCTTTCGCGACGCAAGGCCGCTCCCACAGGTACGGCGCAGCATTGGAAACCATCGCTGTACCTGTGGGAGCGGCCTTGTGTCGCGATGGGCTGCAATGCAGCCCCAACTTCTCGAAGCTACCCGAGATCCGCCAGCGGATGCCGCCCCTCCCACACCTTGGCAAAATGCGCCTCCACCACCGCCGCCGGCACTTGCGCCACATCGGGCCAGTGCCAGTGCGGCTGGTTGTCCTTGTCCAGCAAGCGCGCGCGCACGCCTTCGCTGAATTCCGGGTGGCGGCAGCAGTTCAGGCTCATGCTGTATTCCATCTGGAACACCTGCGCCAACGACAGCTGCCGTGCCCGGCGGATCTGTTCCCACACCAGGTGTGCGGTCAGCGGGCAACCTTCATGCAACCGTTGGCCGGCATCTGCCAGCAGCGGGTCGTCGTGGTGCTTGAGCCCCTCCAGCGCACGCCAGGCGGCTGCTGCGTCGGCCACGTCGAGCAACTGATCGATTACCTGTCGCCGCGGCAGCCACTGGGCCTGGGGCAACTCGGCGCAGGCGCGGTGCTGTTCGGCCTTGAGCAGGCTGTTCAGTTGCAGGGCAGTTTGTTCCTGCCAGTTCAGTTGCAGCAGTTCCTCGATCAGCGCCTCTTGCTGGTGCTCACCCAGAAAGCGGTCGGCCAGGCCCAGGTCCAGGGCGTCGTGGGCATTGATCGGCGCGCCTGTCAGGCCGAGGAACAACCCCAGCTTGCCCGGCAGGCGGGCAAGGAACCAGCTGGCGCCCACGTCCGGGTACAGGCCGATGCTGATTTCCGGCATGGCCAACCGACTGCTGGGGGTGACAATACGCACATTGGCGCCCTGCAGCAGGCCCATGCCACCACCCAGCACATGCCCGTGCCCCCAGCACAGCAACGGCTTGGGATAGGTGTGCAGGGCAAAGTCCAGGCGGTATTCGGCGGCGAAGAAGGTGGCGGCCAGCGGGGGCACGCTACCAGGGTGGTCGCGGCAGGCTTGTACCAGCGCACGCACATCACCGCCGGCACAGAAGGCCTTGGCACCGTTGCCGCGCAGCAGCACGCAGACAATTCCCGGGTCGCGGGCCCAGGCGTGCAACTGTTCGCCCAATACCTCGATCATCGGCAGGCTCAGCGCATTGAGCGCCTTGGGCGCATCCAGGGTGGCGATGCCGATGCGGGCGCCATCGGCGCCGGTGAGTACCTCGCAATGAATGGCCATGGACTACCTCGCGCAAGTCATCGCCCAAGTATGGCTTGCCTGGCCGAACATGCCGGTCGTCGGTCGGATCGTTTGACAAGCGGGAAGGGCTTACCTAGTGTCGCGCCATTGTTTATGGAAGGCCCCATGACTGACGACGATCGCATCAAACTCGAACCCAGCTGGAAGGCCGCCTTGCGCGCGGAATTCGACCAGCCCTACATGCATCAGTTGCGCGAGTTCCTGCGCAGCGAGTACGCCGCCGGCAAAGAGATCTACCCGCCAGGGCCGTTGATCTTCAACGCACTCAACTCGACGCCGCTAGACCAGGTGAAGGTGGTCATCCTTGGCCAGGACCCTTACCACGGGCCGGGCCAGGCGCATGGCCTGTGCTTCTCGGTGCAGCCGGGCGTGGCCACGCCACCTTCGCTGGTCAACATCTACAAGGAGCTGCAGCGCGACCTGAACATCCCGATTGCCAGTCATGGCTACCTGCAGAGCTGGGCCGAGCAGGGCGTGCTGTTGCTCAACACGACCATGACCGTGGAGCGCGCCAATGCCGCGTCGCATGCCAAGAAGGGCTGGGAGTTCTTTACCGACCGGATCATCCAGGTGGTCAGCGAGCAGTGCCCGAACGTGGTGTTCCTGCTGTGGGGCTCGCATGCGCAAAGCAAGCAGAAGCTGATCGACGGGACCAAGCACCTGGTGCTGAAATCGGTGCATCCATCACCGTTGTCGGCTTACCGTGGGTTCCTGGGGTGCGGGCATTTCAGCCGGGCCAACAGTTTCCTCCAGCAGCGCGGGCTGGCGCCGATCAACTGGGCATTGCCACCGCTGTGATCACCTGAAAGAACGCGTCGCTTGCTTCGCGGGCTTGCCCGCTCCCACAGGGACGGCACCTCACCTGAAAGGGGAAAATTAAACGCCGGGGAGGGGGAGAAACC
>NZ_JBKGFP010000018.1:0-39380 GCF_046557535.1 Pseudomonas sp. S1(2024) | reverse complement strand
AGAACGCGTCGCTTGCTTCGCGGGCTTGCCCGCTCCCACAGGGATAGCGCCTGCCTTGAGGGCGATGCAGTACCTGTGGGAGCGGGCAAGCCCGCGAAGCAGGCGACGCGATTATTCCGGGTTGGCGTTCCACACTCGGAACAACGGCTCTGCCAGAAACAGCACAAACAACAAGCGCATCACCTGCAGCGCCGTCACCAGCGGCACCGACAGCTGCAGGGTCTCCGCCGTCAGGCTCATCTCGGCAATTCCGCCCGGCATCATCCCCAATGTCAGCGAACGCAGATCCAGCGCGGTCATCATGCTCAGCACCCATGCGGCACTGCCGGCAATCGCCATGCACAACGCCGTGGCCACCAGGGTGCGGCCCAGGAACGACGGTGCGCGGCGGAAGAACGCGCGGTTGAAGTGGCAGGCCAGGCCGCTGCCGATCAACCACTGGCCGATCTGGCTGGCGCCATTGGGCAGGGTTATCTGCAGGTCGCCGGCCAGGCTCACGGTGGCTGCGACCAACAATGGCCCGAACAACCACGGGTTGGGCTGGCGCAGGCGCTGCCACAGCAGGGCGACGGCAACGCCCAGCGGTGCAATCAGCGCTAGCCAGCCCCAGCTCACACTGCCGGTGTGATTCAGCGGTACCCCGTCACCCAGCAGGAACTTGAACAGCGCCGGCACGCACAGTACCACCGCCAGTACGCGCAGGCTTTGCGCCGCCGCCACCTGGCTGAGCACTGCGCCATTGCGGGCGCCAAGGTTGACCATCTCCCCCGAACCGCCCGGCATGCTGGCGAAGAACGCCGTGGCACGGTCTTCACCGGTGCGCCGCAGCAGCCATACGCTGATCACGCTGGACAAGGTGGTGAACAGCGCGCCGAAGAAGATCAGTGCGAAATGGCTGGCCACCTGCTCGATCACCGCCGGGGTGAAGTGCAGGCCAATGCCGATACCGATGATGCATTGCCCGCATTTGCGGCCATTGGGGATTTCCGGCAGCTGCCAGGGTGTCAGGCAGCGCACCAGGATGATCGCCAGCAACGAGCCGACCATCCACGGCAAAGGCCAGCCGACCTTGCTGGCGGCAAAACCGCCAGCAAGGCCGACCAGCCCGGTCGCGACAAACAACGGCAACGAGCGATCAGGCATCGGCCATCGCCCGGCGCTGCAGGCTGCGTTTGCGCCAGATGCGCAGCAGCGGCAGGGTCAGCATGCAAATGGTCAGTACCCATACCGACATGCTGATCGGGCTCGACCAGAGGATGCCCAGTTCGCCGTTGGAGATCGACAGCGCCCGGCGCAGGTTCTGCTCCATCAACCCACCGAGGATGAAACCGAGCAGGATCGGCGACAGCGGGAAGTCCAGCTTGCGCAGGATATAGCCCATGATGCCGATACCGACCATCAGGAAGAGGTCGAAGGTAGTGGCATGCACGGCGTAAACGCCGATCGCGGTGATGATGGCGATCACCGGTACCAGCGCCCAGTTTGGTACGGCGAGGATGCGGGTGAAGATGCGGATCATCGGGATGTTGAGGATCACCAGCATGATGTTGGCGACGAACAGCGAGGCGATCAGGCCCCAGACGATGTCTGGCTGCTGTTCGAACAACAGCGGGCCTGGGGTGATGTTGTACAAGGTCAGCGCGCCGATCATCACCGCGGTGGTGCCCGAGCCAGGTACGCCCAGGGTCAGCATCGGTACCAGGGCGCCACAGCAGGAGGCGCCGATGGCGGTTTCCGGTGCGGCCAGGCCGCGGGCGTCGCCCTTGCCGAACTTGCCCTTGTCGCCCGCCAGGCGTTTTTCGGTCATGTAGGCCACGGCGCTCGCCAGTGTTGCACCGGCACCAGGCAGCACACCCATGATGAAGCCAAGCAGGCCGCAGCGGATGTTGACCACGAACACCGAGGCCGCTTCCTTGAAGTTGAACAGCATGCGGCCGGTGGCTTTGACTGCCTGGTGGCCATGGTGGGTCTTTTCCAGCAGCAGGAGGATTTCGCTGATGGAGAACAGGCCCAGCACCAGTACCACGAACTGGATGCCGTCGGCCAGGTGCACGCTGTCGCCGGTGAAGCGGTACACGCCACTGTTGGCATCGATGCCGACTGCCGACAGGAACAGGCCGATCAAAGCGGCAATGAAGGTTTTCAGCGGCTTGTCGCCGGCCATGCCGCCGAGGGCGACGATGGCGAACACCATCAGCACGAAGTACTCCGCCGGGCCGAAGGCGATTGCCCATTTCGCCAGCAGCGGTGCGAACAGCACCATGCCGCAGGTGGCGATCAGCGCACCGATGAACGAACTCCAGGCCGACAGCGACAGTGCTACGCCAGCCAGACCATTGCGGGCCATCGGGTAGCCATCGAGAGTGGTCATCACGGTCGAGGCTTCGCCGGGGATGTTCAGCAGGATCGAACTGATGCGTCCGCCGTACTCGCAGCCCAGGTACACCGCTGCCAGCAGGATCAGCGCCGATTCCGGCGGCAGGCCGAGGGCGAAGGCGATGGGGATCAGCAAGGCCACGCCGTTGATCGGGCCCAGGCCCGGCAACAGGCCGACCACGGTACCGATCAGCGTGCCGGTGAGGGCGGTGACCAGGTTGTAGGGGGACAGGGCGACGCCGAAGCCCTGGCCCAGGTAGCTCAAGGTATCCATGTGTCAGTTCTCCAGTACGCTGAGCAGGCCAAGGGGCAGGGGCACGTCCATCACGCGGTCGAACAGCCAGTAGAGAAACAGGCTCATGCCCGCCACCACGATGGCGCTGTGCAGCCAGCGGCCGCCGTACAGGCGGGCCATGGGCACGCCGACCAGGATGGCGCTGAGGATGAAGCCCAGGGCTTCGAAGGTGCTGGCGAACACGATCAGCAGGCCGACGCAGGCGGCGATCTTGATCAGGGTCTCGCGGTCCAGTTCCGGTTCGTCGTCCTTGCGCACGATGGGGGTGGGGCGGAACACCAGGTACAGCAGGCCCAGGCCGAGCAGGCCGAGCGTCAACAGCGGGTAGGCGCGCGGGCCCACCGGTTCATAGGAAAACGCCGCCTGGTAAGGCCAGGCCATCACGGCCAGGGCGGCGCACACCGCCAGCAGGGCCAGGGCGAAGATGCGTTGCAGGATCATCAGAGAGTCCTCATTGAGCACGGACCCTGTGGGAGCGGGCATGCCCGCGAACACCGGCAACGCCGGTGCCAGGCACCGCGGTGTCTTCTTCGCGGGCGCGCCCGCTCCCACAGGGTCGGTGAAAGGGCGTTGGCGTGTTACTGGATCAGGCCAAACTCCCTGGCCAGTGTCTTGTAGTCAGCCACTTGCTTCTTCACATAGCCGTCCAACTCTGCACCGGTCATGGCGAACGGGAACAGTTCGCGCTGGTCACGCAACTTGGCGAAGTCTTCCGAAGCCAGCATCTTGTCGAATGACTGCTTCCACCAGGCGTATTCCTCGTCGCTCACCTTTGGCCCCAGGTAGAAGCCGCGTACCACTGGCCAGACGATGTCGTAACCCTGTTCCTTGGCGGTGGGAATGTCTTTCATCTCGGGCTCGTCCAGGCGCTTTTCCGAGAACACCGCGAGGATGCGCATGTTGCCGCTCTGAATGTGCGGCATGGAGTCGGAGATGTCGGTCGAGCCTACCTGGATATGCCCGCCCAGCAACGCCGTGGCGATCTCGCCGCCACCTTCCAGGGCGACGTAGCGCAGGTCACGCGGGTTGATGCCGGCGGCCTTGGCAATCAGGGCGGTCTGCATCCAATCCTGGCTGCCGACGGTACCGCCGGAGCCGATCACCACCTTGCTCGGGTCTTTCTTCAACGCTGCGACCAGGTCGTCGAGGGTCTTGTAGGGCGAGTCGCTTTTCACTGCGATGGCGCCGTAGCTGGTGCCGACGGCGGCCAGCCATTTCACCGCGTTTTCGTCGAAGCGGCCGAACTTGCCCTGGGCCAGGTTCAGCAGCGAACCGCTGGACCAGGCCACCAGGGTGCCGGCATCGGCCGGGCGCTGGGCGACCACGGCGTTGTAGGCCACCGCACCGACACCGCCGGGCATGTAGGTGACGCGCATCGGCTTGGTGAGGATTTTTTCCTGCACCAGGGCGCTCTGCACCAGTTTGCAGGTCAGGTCGAAGCCGCCGCCGGGCGAGGCGGGGGCAATGCATTCGGGGCGTTTCGGTTCGGCAGCGAGGGCGTTGCCGGCCAACAGCAGGCAGCCGGTAGCGAGGACGAGGCGGCGCAGTGAGTAGGTCATCGTCTTTCTCCGTGAGCGTTGTTGTTATCAAGTTATCGCTATGGGGTTACCACAGCGCCACGCTGTAGCTCACCAGCAGCCGCACCTCGTCCGCGTCGCGGGCGAAGTTGGAGCGGAAGGTGGCGTTGCGCAGGCGCACGGCGACGTTCTTCAACGGGCCGCTTTGTACCACGTACTTCATTTCGGTATCGCGTTCCCACTCCTTGCCCTCGCCACCGGCGGCGCGGCTGACGTTGTCGCCGCTGATGTAGCGGGTCATGAAGGTCAGGCCGGGCACGCCGAGCGCGGCGAAGTTGTAGTCGTAGCGCGCCTGCCAGGAGCGCTCGTCGGCGCCTGCGAAGTCGTTGATCTGGACGAAGTTGACCAGGTACGGGTCGGCACCATCGACGTACGGGAAGGCGCTGTCGCCTGACAATTGCTGCCAGGCGGCGCTGACCTTGTGCCCGCCCAGGGCGTAGCTGAGCATGCCATTGACGGTAGTGTTGTCGATGTTGCCGGCCTTGGCGGCGCCGGCGTCGTCACTCACGGCCAGGCGCAGGTCGGCGCCCAAGGTGCCGGGGCCCCATGGCTGGGTGGCGACCATGCCGATGAAGTGCTGGCGGTAGATATCGTCGAGCTGGGCAAAGTGGTAGCTGCCGGTGATGCGATCGGTGAACTGGTAGTCGAGGCCGGCCAGGTCCAGGTTGTCGGCGCTGAACGAGCCACCGAAGCGGCCGTTCTTGTTGTTCAGGGCCAGGTCTTCCCAGTTGGTGTCGTTGCGGTCCTTGGCCTTGTCCAGTCGGCCTCCGGTGAAGGTCAGGCCCTTGACCTCCTTCGAGGTGAGCAGGCCGCCTTCGAAGGTTTGCGGCAGGATGCGCCCATCGTTGGGCTGCAGGGTCGGCAGTTCGGGGATCAGAGTGCCGATCTTCAGTTCGGTCTGCGACACCTTCACCTTGCCGGTCAGGCCGAGCTTGGAGTACTCGTCGGCGGCCTTGCCGTCATCGTGCGTCGGCAGCAGGCCGGTGTCGGTGCGGTCGGGGCTGGAGTCGAGCTTGATGCCGAGCATGCCCAGCGCATCCAGGCCGAAGCCTACGGTGCCATCGGTGTAGCCAGACTCGAAGTTGAGCATGAAGCCCTGGGCCCACTCGTCGCGCTTGGATTGCTGTGCACTGGTGCCGTCGCGGAAATCGCGGTTGAAGTACATGTTGCGGGTTTCGAAGGTGGCCGTGCTGTCTTCGAAGAAGGCGGCGTGGCTCATCGGCGCGACACCGGCAAGCGCAAGGGCGCTGACGATGGCGGAAGGGCGTGCGGCAAAGGAACGGGTAGGCGCGAACGCCTGCGGCTGCGATGACAGCATCACTGATGGCTCCGTTTATTGTTCTTATTCGTTGCACCTTGCTGGTGCTTTTTTCGGCGCGTAGGGCGACCGTGGTGCGATGCTAGGTAACCAACCTTTCGCTAACCTTTCAGCGTGAAAGGTTTGTCGACAGGGCTTCACAGGCCTGCCGACAGCGGTACACTCCGCGCCACCGTCCCACCCGAGCAGGGAGAATCCGATGCGTGTGCTGCTGGTCGAAGACCACCTGCAACTGGCTGAAAGCGTGGCCCAGGCCTTGAAAAGCCATGGCCTGACCGTGGATGTGCTGCATGACGGCGTGGCCGCCGACCTGGCCCTGGCCAGCGAGGAGTACGCCGTGGCCGTGCTGGATGTCGGCTTGCCGCGCATGGACGGCTTCGAGGTGCTGGCGCGCCTGCGCGGCCGTGGCAAGACCCTGCCGGTGCTGATGCTGACCGCGCGCAGCGACGTCAAGGACCGGGTTCATGGGCTGAACCTGGGCGCCGACGACTACCTGGCCAAGCCGTTCGAGCTGACCGAGCTGGAAGCACGGGTCAAGGCCCTGTTGCGGCGCAGCGTGCTCGGTGGCGAGCGCCAGCAACGCTGCGGGCCGTTGGTATACGACCTGGATACCCGGCGCTTCACCTTGGGTGGCGACAACCTGACACTGACTTCTCGCGAACAAAGCGTACTGGAAGCGCTGATCGCCCGCCCGGGCCGGGTGATGAGCAAGGAGCAACTGGCAGCCCAGGTGTTCGGCCTGGACGAAGAAGCCAGCCCCGATGCCATCGAAATCTACATCCACCGCCTGCGCAAGAAGCTCGACGGCCACCCGGTGGCGATTGTCACCTTCCGTGGCCTGGGCTACCTGCTCGAGCACCGCGATGCGTGACAACGGCAGCCTGCGTGGGCGCTTGCTCGGCAACCTGGCCTTGCTGCTGGTGGTGCTGATGCTGGCCAGCGGCCTGAGCGCCTACTGGAACGGCCGCGAGGCCGCCGACACCGCCTACGACCGGACCCTGCTGGCCTCGGCAAGGACCATTGCCGCAGGCCTGTCCCAGCGTGACGGTTCGCTGAGCGCGGATGTGCCCTACGTGGCCCTGGACACCTTCGCCTACGACAGTGCCGGGCGCATCTACTACCAGGTGCTGGACATCCAGCAGCGGCTGATTTCCGGCTACGAGAACCTGCCAGCGCCGCCGCCGGGCACGCCGCGTACCGACGACTACCCGGCGCTGGCGCGGTTCTACAACGCCACCTACCTGGGCCAGGACGTGCGCGTGGTCAGCCTGCTGAAGCCGGTGAGCGAGCCGAACATGAACGGCATGGCGGAAATCCGTGTGGCCGAGACCGAGGAAGCGCGGGTGCGCATGGCCCGTGGCCTGATGGCCGATACCCTGCTGCGCCTGGGGATGCTGGCGCTGGGCGCGCTGGTGATGGTGTGGTTTGCCGTGAGTGCCGCGTTGCGGCCGCTGGAGCGCCTGCGCACGGCGGTGGAAGAGCGTCAGCCGGACGACCTGCGGGCCTTGCCGGTGGTGCAGGTACAGCGTGAGCTGGGCCCGCTGGTGCGGGCTTTGAACCATTTTACCGAGCGTTTGCGCGGCCAGTTCGAGCGCCAGGCGCAGTTCATCGCCGACGCCGCCCACGAGTTGCGTACGCCGCTGGCCGCGCTGAAGGCGCGGGTCGAGCTGGGCCTGCGTTCGGCCGAGCCGCAGGAGTGGCGACAGACGCTTGAGTCCGCGGCCCAAGGCACCGACCGGCTGACCCATCTGGCCAACCAGCTGCTGTCGCTGGCGCGGGTCGAGAACGGTGCGCGGGCGATTGCAGAAGGCGGCGCGCAGCGCCTGGACCTGAGCCAGTTGGCTCGTGAGCTGGGCATGGCCATGGCACCGCTGGCGCACAAACGCGGGGTGGCGCTGGCCCTGGAGGCCGAGGCGCCGGTGTGGCTGAAGGGGGAGCCGACGCTGCTCAACGAGCTGTTGAGCAACCTCGTGGACAATGCCTTGGCGCATACGCCGGCTGGCGGCAACGTGATCTTGCGGGTGCTGGCGCCGGCGGTGCTTGAGGTGGAAGACGACGGGCCGGGGATACCCGAGGCCGAGCGTGAGCGGGTGTTCGAGCGCTTCTACCGGCGCAGTGCGCAGGGAAGTGGGCTTGGCTTGGCGATTGTCGGCGAGATCTGCCGGGCGCACCTGGCACAGGTGAGCCTGCATGACGGTGCGAAGGGCGGGTTGCGGGTGCGGGTGAGTTTTATCGCGGATTGATGTATTGCCTGTACCGGCCCTTTCGCGGGTGAACCCGCTCCCACAGGTACAGCGCAGCCTTCAGCAGCGGCGCGGTCCCTGTAGGAGCGGGTTTACCCGCGAAGAGGGCCGAACAGGCTGACACCGGTCAGCGCAACATGCTCCGCGCCTCGATCAGTTCACCCACTTCAAGCTCGGTGCCGTACGGCAGGCCCAGGTGGCGGTATGCCGGCAGTGCCGCCAGCGGCCGGTGGCGGCCTCGCTGGCTGATGCAGCGGGCGATCTGCACGATGTCGATGTAGTCGATGTTGTCGGTCTGCCGGTCCAGGTCCTGCACCTGGCTCGGCAGGTTGACCAGTTGCTCCGGAAACTCCCAGGCCTTGAGGATCTTGTCGCCCAGCACTGGCTGGATCTGCTCGATCACATAATGCAGGCACACTGGGTCCGACAGCAGTTCGTTGTGCTCTTCGGCGTAGATCAGTACCGGCAGCGCGCCAATCTGGTTGACCAGCCCGCCGAGGGTGGCCTGGTCGGGTTTGAGTTGTGTAAAGCGCCGGCAGATTTCGTAGCTGATGCCCGCCACATCCAGGCTGTTGGCCCAGATATCGCGTAACTTCTGCTCCACAGCCGGCGCCCGTGCGTGGAAAATCTGCTCGATCACCAGGCCAATGGCCAGGTTGCAGCTGTAGTTGATGCCCAGCCGCGTGATGGCGGTGTGCAGGTCGGTGACCTCGACCGCCGCGCGCAGCAGTGGGCTGTTGACGACTTTGATCAGGCGCGCTGAAAGGGCCGCATCGCGACCGATCACCTTGCTCAGGGCCGCTACGCTGATCTCGCTGTCTTCCGCCGCCTCGCGGATGCTCAAGGCAACCTCGGGCAGGGTCGGCAGAACCAGGTCATCCTTTTCGATGGCATCGAGCAACTGTGCTTGAACCATCTCGGCCAGCTTGTTCATGGGCGTGTCTACCGCAGTGGTGGTGCGGCCCCGCCATGTAGGCGGGGCAGGCTGGTCAGCGCTGGATTTCCCGATCGCGGTCCAGTTCGTAGGGCAGGGTCAACACCTGCAGGCGTGGGCCTTCGAGGCTGCCCAGGTGCAGGTTGTCGTCTTCCACCGCTTCGGCGCTGAGCACCGCGAGCAGTTCGCAGCCTGTGCCGTTGCTGGCAGCAATGACCACTTCACCGACCGACGAACCATGGGTGGGCGAGAAGATCTCGACGCCCGGGACCGGAGTGGCCTGCTGGTCCAGTGCCAGGCGGTACTGGCGGCGCTTGAGCTTGCCCAGGTACTGCATGCGGGCAACGATTTCCTGACCGGTGTAGCAGCCCTTCTTGAAGCTGACGCCGTCGACGGCCTGCAGGTTGATCATCTGCGGGATGAACAGCTCGCGGGTCGGCCCCATTACCTGGCCGATCCCGGCGCGAATCTGCCCCAGCAGCCAGTCGTCCAGGCTGCCTTCGGGCAGCGCAGTGGCCAGCGCCTGGCGAACGCGGTCGGCGTTGTCTGCCGGTACCCACAGTTCCACGCGGTCGGCGGACACGGCGATGGCGATCAACCCGTCGTGGCGCACGGTGCTACCGGCTGCCGCAGGCACATCGAGCCCCAGGGCCTGCAGCGCCGCATCGCCGCCTTGCAGGCCGAAGCGTGCCCAGGCAGCGCTTTCATCGGTCAGCGTGGCCTTGGAGAACACGGCGTACTTCTTGAGGTCGGCCAGCTGGGCGTCGAGCAGCTCGCTGGCCATGGCCAGCAGGTAGCCGTTGCCTTCGGGCAGGATGCGGAAACTCGACTGCATGCGCCCCTTGACCATGCAGCGGGCGCCGAGGCTGGCGTGTTCCGGGCTGAGGTAGTTGATGTTGCAGGTCAGCTGGCCTTGCAGGAACTTGCCTGCATCGGAGCCGCGGACGGCGAGGATGCCCTCGTGGGACAGGGGGCAGAAGAAAGCGGAATCGGCCATGGGTCATCGCGGTGGCTAAAGACTGGCGGCCATCATAGAACGCCGGTAACAAAATAGGTAGTTGACTAGACCAACGCCCGGTGTCGCTTCGCTCGCCTGGCTGTATACTGGCGGGCCATTCGAGGAGGGCCCCATGGTCGAACAAACTGAACTCAACCGGCTTTTCTGGCACAGCCGCCGCGGCATGCTGGAACTGGACGTACTGCTGGTGCCTTTCACCCAGGAAGTCTACCCCACGCTCAACGAAACCGACCGCGAACTCTACGTGCGTCTGTTGAGCTGCGAGGATCAGGACATGTTCGGCTGGTTCATGGAGCGCACCGAGTCCGAAGACCCGGAGCTGCAGCGCATGGTCCGCATCATCCTGGACCGTGTCCAGCCCAAGTGAGTGCTTCGAGTGCCGCTGGCAAGGCTCGCGCCTGCTGCTGGCGGTCTACCTGGGTTGCCAGGTACTGGCGTGGTTCGCCGTATGGGCGAGCCCGCTGCCCGGGTGGTCGGCCCTTGCAGTTGTCGCCGCCTGTATTGCCCACGCTGGCTGGGCCATTCCCCGACGTATTCTGCTGACGCATGAGCATGCCGTTGTCGGCCTGCGCCGTGATGTGCGCGGCTGGCAGGTGTTCAGCCGTGCCCGTGGCTGGCAGCCGGTGCGCTTGTGCCGGGACAGCGTGGCGTTGCCGGCGCTGGTGGTGTTGCGCTTTGTGCGGGCGGGGCGCTGGTTGGGGGATAGCCAATGCGTGCCACGGGATGCGCTGGGGGCTGATGAGCACAGGCGCTTGCGGGTGCGGTTGAAATTCAGCCGGCGCAGGTGGGCAGGGGTGGGGGCGAGTCAGGGCTGACAGGTGTTCGTCGTGGCAGCTTCAGCGCCTGCGAGATCGAGCGCCGCCCGCGCGGCGCTTCGCAGCACAAGGCTGCTCCTACCGTTTGTTTCGGGCCAGTTATTCCTGTGAGCGCGGCACGCGGCCCCTGGCGTACGCCTCGATATCGTGTCGGGCAAACAAGGCGGTCGCGTGCGCAGGCACAGGCGTTACTGGCCCGAAACAGATGTAGGAGCAGCCTTGTGCTGCGAAGCGCCGCGCGGGCGGCGCTCGATCTCGCAGGCGCTGAAATTGCCGCGCCAGGGGCCGGACTTAGATCGGACTAAGAATGGTGTCCTTGGCCTCGTCCAGCATCCCCGGGTAATCCAGGGTGTAATGCAGTCCGCGGCTTTCCTTGCGCTGCATGGCCGACAGGATCATCAACTCGGCCACCTGCGCCAGGTTGCGCAATTCGATCAGGTCGCGGCTGACCTTGTAGTTGCTGTAGAACTCGTCGATTTCGTCCAGCAGCAGGCGAATGCGGTGCTGCGCTCGCTGAAGGCGCTTGCTGGTTCGCACGATGCCGACGTAGTCCCACATGAAGCGCCGCAGTTCGTCCCAGTTGTGCGCAATGATCACGTCCTCGTCCGAGTCGGTGACCTGGCTGGCGTCCCAGCCGGGCAAGGCCTTGGGCATGACCACTTCATCCAGGTGCGCCTGGATGTCGGCGGCGGCGGCACGGCCATAGACGAAGCATTCCAGCAGCGAGTTGCTGGCCATGCGGTTGGCGCCGTGCAGGCCGGTGAAGCTGGTTTCGCCAATGGCATACAGGCCCGGCACGTCGGTGTGGCCGCGGTCGTCGACCATCACCCCTCCGCAGGTGTAGTGCGCCGCTGGCACCACCGGGATCGGCTGACGGGTGATGTCGATGCCGAAGGCCAGGCAGCGCTCATACACGGTGGGAAAGTGGCTCTTGATGAAGTCGACCGGCTTGTGGGTGATATCCAGGTATACGCAGTCCACGCCCAGGCGCTTCATCTCGTGGTCGATGGCGCGGGCCACGATGTCGCGCGGCGCCAGTTCTTCGCGCGGGTCGAAGCGTGGCATGAAGCGTTCGCCATTGGGCAGGCGCAGCAGGGCACCTTCGCCACGCAGGGCTTCGGTGATCAGGAAGCTCTTGGCCTGTGGGTGGTACAGGCAAGTCGGGTGAAACTGGTTGAACTCCAGGTTCGCCACCCGGCAGCCAGCCCGCCAAGCCATGGCGATGCCGTCGCCGCAGGCACCGTCGGGATTGCTGGTATACAGGTACACCTTGGCCGCACCGCCAGTGGCCAGCACGGTGAAGCGCGCACCGAAGGTGTCCACCTCGCCGGTGTTGCGGTCGAGCACGTAGGCACCCAGGCAGCGCTCGCCGGGCAGGCCGAGGCGGCGTTCGGTGATCAGGTCGACCGCCACGCGTTGCTCCAGCAACTGGATATTCGGGCGTTTGCGGGCCTGCTCCAGCAGCGTGGTGAAGATGGCTGCGCCGGTGGCGTCGGCGGCGTGGATGATGCGCCGGTGGCTATGGCCGCCTTCGCGGGTCAGGTGGAACTCAAAGCCGCCGTCGTCGACGCTGTAGTGCTCGTCGCGGGTAAAGGGCACGCCTTGCTCGATCAGCCACTCGATGGCCTCGCGGCTGTGCTCGACGGTAAAGCGCACGGCGTCTTCATGGCAAAGGCCGCCGCCGGCATTGAGGGTGTCCTCGACATGCGACTGCACGGTATCGGTATTGTCCAGCACCGCCGCGACACCGCCCTGGGCCCAGAAGGTCGAGCCGTTGGCCAGGTCGCCCTTGCTGAGTACGGCGACTCGAAGGTGGCTGGGGAGGTTCAGTGCCAGGCTGAGACCGGCGGCACCGCTGCCGATCACCAGGACATCATGTTGGAATTGTTGGCTCATGTCGGGACACTAGTATTCTTTGGAAGGGGCGCGGCACAATAGTCACGCGCCGATGGCATTGTGAAACTATCGTAAAAGCTGGCCGGGTTGCCTTTATAGCAGCCCCGGGTGGCCAATTTCCATGCCACTTGCCTGGTCGCGACAACCTTTGTGGGAACTTTCCGACATGGCCGGAAATCCTATGAAGGCTGCCCACGCGCCACAACTTGCCGCGGCGACGCAGGGCGGCAGGCCTGTCCGGGCTGTCCCTGCGTACTCGAAACCTGATTATCGACGTAGCCGGCCGTGACCGTGCCGCGTCTTTCGTGCAAGCCGACCAAGGGCTGCAGGAAACTTGCTTGGAGGGGAGAACTTTTGCGCAAAGCCCGAGTCTATGGTTGCAAGCCTGAACGATGGCTGATGCAACGCTCCTTCGAGTTCACTGAGGAGTGTTCATGCTAACCCAGGAAGAGGATCAGCAGCTTGTCGAGCGCGTTCAGCGTGGTGACAGGCGAGCGTTCGATCTGTTGGTGCTGAAGTATCAGCACAAGATTCTCGGGTTGATCGTGCGGTTCGTTCACGACACCCACGAGGCCCAGGATGTAGCACAGGAAGCCTTCATCAAGGCCTACCGTGCGCTTGGCAACTTCCGCGGAGACAGTGCGTTCTATACGTGGCTGTACCGCATCGCCATCAACACGGCGAAGAACTACCTGGTGTCCCGTGGAAGACGGCCGCCAGACAGTGATGTGAGCTCCGAGGATGCGGAGTTTTACGACGGCGATCATGGTCTCAAGGATCTCGAGTCCCCAGAGCGCTCGTTGTTGCGGGATGAAATCGAAGGCACTGTCCATCGCACCATCCAGCAACTGCCTGAAGACCTGCGCACGGCGCTGACCCTGCGCGAGTTCGACGGGCTGAGTTACGAAGACATTGCCAGTGTCATGCAATGTCCGGTGGGTACCGTGCGCTCTCGAATCTTCCGCGCTCGGGAGGCAATAGACAAAGCCCTGCAACCTTTGCTGCAGGAAACCTGAGACAGCGGCGACAGCCAAGAGAGGAACCGCCATGAGTCGTGAAGCTTTGCAGGAATCGCTGTCCGCGGTGATGGATAACGAAGCGGACGAGCTTGAACTGCGTCGTGTGTTGAACGCCGTAGATGATGCTGAAACCCGTGCCACCTGGTCGCGTTACCAGGTTGCCCGCGCAGCCATGCACAAGGAGCTGCTGCTGCCTAACCTGGATATCGCCTCGGCGGTGTCTGCAGCGCTGGCTGACGAAGCCGTGCCGGCCAAGGTCAAGAAAGGGCCATGGCGCAGCATTGGCCGCCTGGCGGTAGCTGCCTCGGTCACCGTAGCGGTGCTGGCCGGTGTGCGCATGTACAACCAGGACGAGATCACTGGCGCCGAGCTTGCTGCCCAGCAACCTGCCCAGCAAGGCCTGAGTGTGCCACAAGCACAAGGCCCTGCCGTTTTGGCAGGCTATAGTGAGAGCAGTGAGCAACCGACCGGGCCGATGGCCAACGGCGTGCTGCAGAACCAGGCCGGCTGGGATCAGCGTCTGCCAGGCTACCTGCGCCAGCATGCCCAGGAATCTGCGCTCAAGGGCACTGAAACCGCATTGCCGTATGCCCGCGCCGCCAGCCTGGAAAACCGTTAAGTAAGGAGGATCATGCGCGCGCTACCTCTCCTGTCGCTGCTGATTGGCAGCTGCGTGACGGTGCCAGCATTGGCGGCCAATTCTTCGCCCGAGGCGAGCGAGTGGCTGAGCAAGCTGGCACAGGCCGAGCAAAAGCAGAGCTACCAAGGCTCTTTTGTCTACGAACGGAACGGCAGTTTCTCTTCCCACGAGATCTGGCACAGGGTCGACGACGGCAAGGTCAGCGAGCGGCTGTTGCAGCTCGATGGTGCCGCTCAGGAGATCGTGCGCGTGGATGGCAAGGTGGAGTGCGTCAGCGGGGCCTTGGTCAGTGGAGTGACGACGCCCCCGAACACTACGCAGCGTGTACTTGATCCGCTGAAACTGATGGGCTGGTATGACTTGAGCGTGGCGGGCAGGTCGCGGGTCGCCGGGCGCGATGCGGTGATCGTGACGCTCACCCCGCGCGACCAGCACCGCTATGCCTTCGAATTGCACCTGGACCGCACTACTGGCCTGCCGCTGCGCTCGTTGATGATCAACGACAAGGGCCAGTTGCTGGAGCGCTTCCAGATGACCCGTCTCGATACTGGCGCACCCAGCGATGATGACCTGCGCGCCAGTGCTGCATGCAAGCCGGTGCAGCATGTGGCTGCTGCCGCCAATGACAAGGTCGCCGGGTGGCGTTCGGACTGGCTGCCGCCCGGCTTCGAGCTGGTCAACAGCTCGGTACGCCGCGACCCCAAGAATGACAGCACGGTCAGCAGCCTGATGTATGACGATGGCCTGGCGCGCTTCTCGGTGTTCCTCGAGCCGGTAAAGGATGAGGGCGGGACCGACATGCGCACCCAGCTTGGCCCGACCTCGGCGGTCTCGCGTCGGCTGAACACGCCCAAAGGCAAGGTCATGGTCACTGTGGTCGGCGAGATTCCGCTGGGTACCGCAGAGCGTGTGGCGCTGTCGATGCGCCCCCAGGATGGCCAGGCGCGCCAGTGATGGCGTGCATTTGCGGGTATGGCGTGCAGGCCATGCCAAGGCGTGCGGACATGCCGCTGAAATGAAATTAAAGCATTGTCATTTGCAATCCATCGGCAAATTTTCTATAGGTCAGGCTTCTAGGAGTCTGGCCTTTCCTGTTTTGTGCAGGGGCCTTTCTAAACTACCGCTCGTTGTGACGGGAGCCGTATGTCAATACCACGCTTGAAATCCTACCTATCGATGTTCGCCGCCGTGCTGATGCTCGGCCAGGTGCTCAGCGCCCAGGCCGAGGAAGCCCTGCCGGACTTCACTACCCTGGTCGAGCAGGCCTCGCCAGCCGTGGTCAACATCAGTACCAAGCAGAAACTGCCGGACCGCCGCATGGCCGCCGGGCAGATGCCCGACCTGGAAGGCCTGCCGCCGATGTTCCGCGAGTTCTTCGAGCGCAACATGCCGCAGCAACCGCGCTCTCCGCGTGGCGACCGCCAGCGCGAGGCCCAGTCGCTGGGTTCGGGCTTCATCATTTCCAGTGATGGCTACGTACTGACCAACAACCACGTGGTAGCCGATGCCGACGAGATCATCGTCCGCCTGTCGGACCGCAGCGAGCTGCAGGCCAAACTGGTCGGCACCGACCCGCGCACCGACGTGGCCCTGCTCAAGGTCGAGGGCAAGAACCTGCCGACCGTCAAGCTGGGTGATTCCGAGAAGCTCAAGGTGGGCGAGTGGGTGCTGGCCATCGGTTCGCCGTTCGGCTTTGACCATTCGGTGACCAAAGGTATCGTCAGTGCCAAGGGCCGTACCCTGCCCAATGACACCTACGTACCGTTCATCCAGACGGACGTGGCCATCAACCCCGGCAACTCCGGCGGCCCGCTGTTCAACATGAATGGCGAAGTAGTGGGTATCAACTCGCAGATATTCACCCGCTCCGGTGGTTTCATGGGCCTTTCGTTCGCCATCCCGATCGATGTGGCGATCGATGTCTCCAATCAGCTGAAGAAAGACGGCAAGGTCAGCCGCGGCTGGCTGGGCGTGGTGATCCAGGAGGTCAACAAGGACCTGGCTGAGTCGTTCGGCCTGGACAAGCCGGCCGGTGCCCTGGTGGCCCAGGTGCTGGAAAACGGCCCTGCAGCCAAGGGCGGCCTGCAGGTGGGTGACGTGATCCTGAGCATGAACGGCCAGCCGATCATCATGTCGGCCGACCTGCCGCATCTGGTCGGCAGCCTCAAGGATGGCGAAAAGGCCAAACTGGAGATCATCCGCAATGGCAAGCGCCAGAACCTCGACATCAGCGTTGGCGCACTGCCCGACGAAGATGCCGACATCAGTACCGGCGCCGAAGGCAGCGCCGAGCGTAGCAGCAACCGCCTGGGCGTCTCGGTTGCCGACCTGACCGCCGAACAGAAGAAAGCCCTCGAACTCAAGGGTGGTGTGGTCATCAAGGAAGTTCAGGATGGCCCGGCCGCGATGATCGGCCTGCGTCCGGGTGATGTGATCAGTCACCTGAACAACCAGGCTATCGGTTCGGCCAAGGAATTCACCGAAATCGCCAAGGAACTGCCGAAGAACCGTTCGGTGTCGATGCGTGTGCTGCGTCAGGGGCGTGCCAGCTTCATTACCTTCAAGCTGGCTGAATAAGGTGTAGTTGCCTTCGCAGGCATTGTCCGGCTTGACAAGCCCGGTGCGTGAGCGCCGGGCTTTGTCATTCAGGGGGGCTCAGTTGAAAATGGACATCAACGTGCCGAGGTATCCAGCAACTGCGGTTGAGTTGAAACCGATCACAGTACGCTGCCCGTTGTCCAGGCAAGTCATGGCATCGGGTATGCCGACAAGATCATTGATCGGTCGGAAGGATGTATCAATGGAGCCATCCGCAAGATAGCGACGGTTTTCCAGGCTCCTGCCCAGGCCGAACGCAAACAGCCGATGTTGCTCATCGATTGCCACTGCACACCAATCTGTCAGACCTGAGTCGTCCAGTATCGGTGCACCGCCGTTAAATGTCGGGTCCTTCGCGCCACTGGCATCGAACTGCCAGAGCAATGCTTGTGATGAATTGTCTCCGGTTGTCGCTTTACCGGCGACCAGCAGCTGTCCTTCCGGCCTGGCTAGCAGCGCGTTGAGTTCGGTAGCGAAACCCGCAGCCCGGAAATACACTGTGCCGCCTTCACCGAAGGCTGAATCCAGTTCGCCGTCGTGGCGGTAGCGAGCGAGAAAGCTTTCTGCGGGCTGCCCCTGCTGCGAGCGGGTTCCGCTGACCACGAACCCGTCAGGCAACTGAACGATTCCGGCGACAGCAATTTGCCCTGCGTCCGGTAGAATATCGATGAATTCCTGAAGCCCTTCTGCTGGCTGGCCGGTGTGTTCCCGCAGGTACACCCTGGCCATCGTGGCACGCGCGCCTTGAGCCTTTTGGAGGTTCAGGGAAGCCATGAGGTATGGCCCATCGCTTGTAAGGCGACCGCTACCAATCACCATGCCCATATCCGGCGGCACGCTCAGGAGCTGGTGTTCACCTCCTCGGCCATCGCGGTCGTAACAGGTGAGCCTGGGCTTTGCCAGCAGGTTCGAGGTAGGGGCACTCCATCCCAGCACTGTGAAGCGTTGGTCAGCCAGTACCGTTAGCGCTTCAGTCGATGCATGCTCGTCAAGCACGTAACGGCCAACTATTACGCCGCCCTGTGCAAAGTCGTTGTCAACTGAACCGTTTGCGGTAAATCGGGTCAGGGCAAAATGACGCCCCCCGGAGGAGTCAAAGGCAAGCGCGCTGACAAGCAGGCTGCTCCCTTGTAGCGCCATGCCAGTCAGGTTTCGGCCTATTGAAGCGCCATGGAACGAAGGGAGCTCGGCCCTGCCATTCATTCCAAATGCAGGGTCGTAATCCCCCGGTGTCATGTGTTGTTCGGGCATGCTGGTCACCTTGGTCGAGAGATTTGCAAGGATGGTCGACTCCTGATGCGGTGAGTACTGGCAGAAATGTCAGGTAGCACCTCTGTAAGGCAACCATGTTCACCAACGGCTGGATGGCGTGGCGGCCTGCTGCGGCTTAAGGTACAATTCCCGGCTATTTTTCGGCGGGCGTCCGGCTCGCAGCCTTTTCGAGTGTTGACCCGTGAGTGATTTGAGTCATATCCGCAATTTCTCCATCATCGCCCACATCGACCATGGCAAGTCGACGCTGGCCGACCGTTTCATCCAGATGTGCGGTGGCCTGTCGGCACGCGAGATGGAAGCCCAGGTGCTCGATTCCATGGACCTGGAGCGTGAGCGCGGTATCACCATCAAGGCCCACAGCGTCACGCTCAACTACAAGGCGCAGGACGGCAAGGTCTACCAGCTGAACTTCATCGATACTCCTGGCCACGTCGACTTCACCTACGAAGTCTCGCGTTCGCTGGCGGCCTGTGAGGGCGCGCTGCTGGTGGTGGATGCCGGCCAGGGCGTCGAGGCCCAGTCCGTGGCCAACTGCTATACCGCCATCGAGCAGGGCCTTGAGGTCATGCCGGTACTGAACAAGATGGACCTGCCCCAGGCCGATCCGGATCGCGTCAAGGACGAGATCGAGAAGATCATCGGCATCGACGCCACCGACGCCGTGGCCTGCAGCGCCAAGAGTGGCATGGGCGTGGACGAGGTGCTCGAGCGCCTGGTGCAGACCATTCCCGCGCCGGAAGGCGATATCGAGGCGCCGCTGCAGGCGCTGATCATCGACTCCTGGTTCGACAACTACCTGGGTGTGGTCTCGCTGGTGCGCGTGCGACACGGTCGCGTCAAGAAAGGCGACAAGATCCTGGTCAAGTCCACCGGCAAGGTGCACCTGGTCGACAGCGTGGGCGTGTTTACCCCGAAGCACACCCAGACCGCCGACCTGAAGGCCGGCGAAGTGGGCTTCATCATCGCCAGCATCAAGGACATCCACGGTGCCCCGGTCGGTGACACCCTGACCCTGTCCGCGACCCCTGAGGTCGAAGTGCTGCCAGGCTTCAAGAAGATTCAGCCGCAGGTCTACGCCGGTCTGTTCCCGGTCAGCTCCGACGACTTCGAGGACTTCCGCGATGCGCTGCAGAAGCTGACCCTGAACGACTCGTCGCTGCAATACATGCCGGAAAGCTCCGACGCCCTGGGCTTCGGCTTCCGTTGCGGCTTCCTCGGCATGCTGCACATGGAGATCATCCAGGAGCGCCTGGAGCGCGAATACGACCTGGACCTGATCACCACCGCGCCAAGCGTGATCTATGAGCTGGAACTGAAAACCGGCGAGACCATCACCGTCGACAACCCGTCGAAGCTGCCGGACGTCTCGGCGGTCGCCGATTTCCGCGAGCCGATCGTCACCGCCACCATCCTGGTGCCGCAGGAGCACCTGGGCAACGTCATCACCCTGTGCATCGAGAAGCGTGGCGTGCAGCGCGACATGCAGTTCCTCGGTAGCCAGGTGCAGGTGCGCTACGACCTGCCGATGAACGAAGTGGTGCTGGACTTCTTCGACCGCCTCAAGTCCACCAGCCGCGGCTATGCTTCGCTGGACTATCATTTCGATCGCTACCAGTCGGCCAATCTGGTCAAGCTGGACGTACTGATCAACGGCGACAAGGTCGATGCCCTGGCATTGATCGTGCACCGCGACAACGCGGCCTACAAGGGCCGTGCGTTGACCGAAAAGATGAAGGAACTGATCCCTCGGCAGATGTTCGACGTGGCGATCCAGGCAGCTATCGGCGGCCAGATCATTGCGCGGACAACCGTCAAGGCGCTCAGAAAGAACGTACTGGCCAAGTGCTACGGTGGCGACGTCAGCCGTAAGAAGAAGCTGCTGGAGAAGCAGAAGGCCGGTAAGAAACGCATGAAACAGGTGGGTAACGTGGAAATTCCACAGGAAGCCTTCCTCGCCGTGCTCAGGTTGGATAGCTAGGTCCTATGTCGCTAAATTTCCCGCTGTTGCTAGTCATCGCCGTCTTCGTCTGCGGCCTGCTGGGCTTGATCGACCTGCTGTTCCTGGCCCCGCGCCGGCGTGCGGCAATCGCCAACTACCAGGGCAGCGTCAGCCAGCCCGAGATGGCGGTGGTCGAGCGCCTGGGCAAGGAGCCGTTGCTGGTCGAGTACGGCAAGTCGTTCTTCCCGGTGCTGTTCATCGTGCTGGTGCTGCGTTCGTTCCTGGTCGAGCCGTTCCAGATCCCTTCGGGGTCGATGAAACCGACCCTGGAAGTGGGCGACTTCATCCTGGTGAACAAGTTCTCGTACGGCATTCGCCTGCCGGTGATCGACAAGAAGGTCATCGAGGTGGGTGACCCGCAACGCGGTGATGTGATGGTGTTCCGCTACCCTAGCGACCCGAACGTCAACTACATCAAGCGTGTGGTCGGCCTGCCGGGCGACCAGGTGCGCTACACCAGCGACAAGCGGTTGTTCGTCAACGGCCAGCCGATTGCCGAGCAACTGGTGGGCACCGAGCCGGGCACTTTGGGCAGCGCCGAGCTGTACAAGGAAAAGCTCGGCGAGGCCGAACACCTGATTCGCAAGGAAATGAGCCGTTATCGCATGCCGCCGGACCAGCAATGGACCGTGCCGGCAGGCCATTACTTCATGATGGGCGACAACCGCGACAACTCCAACGACAGCCGTTACTGGGATGACCCGAACATCCCGAAGGAACTGCACGGCATGGTTCCCGACCGGAACATCGTCGGCAAGGCCTTCGCGGTGTGGATGAGCTGGCCAGAGCCCAAGCTCAGCCACCTGCCCAACCTGTCGCGGGTCGGTCTGATCCATTGATACCCATCGGCGCTGGCCTGCAGGCAGCGCCGAATGCATTTCTGACATAGGCTGTGTTCTCAGGGATTGGGAGATTCGTCGCACATCGCGGCGGGCCACAGCCAAACAGTCTTTCAGGATGTTGATTTGAACAACGCGTTGAACAACGAACGGGTGGCTGCATGAGTGCTCCCCTTGCCCGTCTGGAGCGAAAGCTCGGTTATACCTTCAAGAACCAGGACCAGATGCTCCTGGCACTGACCCATCGCAGCTACGCCGGGCGCAACAATGAGCGCCTGGAGTTTCTCGGTGACGCCATTCTCAACTTCGTCGCCGGCGAAGCGTTGTTCGAGCGCTTCCCGCAGGCCCGCGAAGGCCAGCTGTCGCGCCTGCGCGCGCGGCTGGTCAAGGGTGAGACCCTGGCCCGCCTGGCCCGTGGTTTCGACCTGGGCGATCACCTGCGCCTGGGCTCGGGTGAGCTCAAGAGCGGTGGCTTCCGCCGCGAGTCGATCCTGGCCGACGCCCTGGAGGCGCTGATTGGCGCTATCTACCTGGACGCCGACATGGAAACGGCCCGGGAGCGCGTGCTGGCCTGGCTGGCCGATGAATTCGAAGGCCTGACCCTGGTCGATACCAACAAGGACCCGAAAACCCGCCTGCAGGAGTTCCTGCAGTCGCGCAGTTGTGAGCTGCCGCGTTACGAAGTGGTGGATATCCAGGGCGAACCGCACTGCCGGACCTTCTTCGTCGAATGCGAAGTGGTGCTGCTGAACAACAAGAGCCGTGGCCAGGGCGTTAGCCGGCGTATCGCCGAGCAAGTCGCCGCCGCGTCTGCACTGATCGCCCTGGGCGTGGAGAATGGCAATGACTGATAGCAACCCGACCCGCTGCGGCTACGTGGCCATTGTCGGCCGCCCGAACGTGGGCAAGTCGACCCTGCTCAACCACATCCTCGGCCAGAAGCTGGCGATCACCTCGCGCAAGCCGCAGACCACCCGCCACAACATGCTCGGCATCAAGACCGAGGGTGACGTGCAGGCGATCTACGTCGATACCCCCGGTATGCACAAGGCCAATGACAAGGCCTTGAACCGCTACATGAACCGCAATGCCTCGGCGGCCCTGAAGGACGTCGACGTGGTGATCTTCGTGGTCGACCGCACCAAATGGACCGACGAGGACCAACTGGTGCTGGAGCGCGTGCAGTACGTGACGGGCCCGCTGATCATCGCGGTCAACAAGACCGACCGCATGGAAGAGAAGGCCGAACTGATCCCGCACCTGCAATGGCTCCAGGAGCAGTTGCCGAACGCCGAAGTGATGCCTATCTCCGCGCAGCAGGGGCACAACCTGCAGGCGCTGGAAGCACAGATCGCCAAGCACCTGCCCGAGAACGAGCACTTCTTCCCCGAAGATCAGATCACCGACCGCAGCAGCCGCTTCCTGGCCGCCGAACTGGTGCGCGAAAAGATCATGCGCCAGCTGGGTGCGGAATTGCCGTACCAGATCACCGTGGAAATTGAAGAATTCAAGCAGCAGGGCCACGTGCTGCACATCCACGCGCTGATCCTGGTCGAGCGCGATGGCCAGAAGAAGATCATCATTGGCGACAAGGGCGAGCGCATCAAGCGCATCGGCTCCGAGGCGCGCAAGGACATGGAGGTGCTGTTCGACTCCAAGGTCATGCTCAACCTGTGGGTCAAGGTGAAAGGCGGCTGGTCCGATGACGAGCGCGCCCTCCGCTCGCTGGGCTACGGCGACCTCTAAGCAATACTATTGGGGCCGCGGTGCGGCCCATCGCCAGCAGGTCGCTTCCCACCCTGTTGCGGTGGCCTCAGCCCCTTTCGCGGTCCTTGTGGGAGCTGGCTTGCCGGCGATGGGCTGCAGAGCAGCCCCAATATGCAGTTTACCGAGCCACAGGGAGCCAGTGATCTTCCATGGAACAACCTGTCGGCCAGCCAGCCTACGTGCTGCACAGCCGCGCCTACAAGGAAACCAGCGCGCTGGTGGACTTCTTCACCCCGCAGGGCCGCATGCGTGCCGTGCTGCGCCGTGCGCGTGGCAAGGGTGGCAGCCTGGTGCGGCCGTTCGTGCCGCTGGAACTGGAGCTGCGCGGGCGTGGCGAGCTGAAGAATGTCGGGCGCATGGACAGCGCTGGCATCGCCGCCTGGCTGCATGGCGATGCCCTGTTCAGCGGGTTGTACCTCAACGAACTGCTCATGCGCCTGCTGCCCGCCGAAGCGCCATTCCCGGCGCTGTTCGAGCACTACACCCTGACCTTGCAGGCCTTGGCCGCCGGTCGCCCGCTGGAGCCGCTGCTGCGCTCCTTCGAATGGCGGCTGCTGGACGAGCTCGGTTACGCGTTTTCGTTGCACCACGACGTCAATGACCAGGCGATCGCGGTCGATGGCCTGTACCGCTTGCGTGTGGATGCCGGCCTGGAGCGGGTCGAGCTGGTGCAACCCGGGCTGTTCCGCGGCACCGAACTGCTGGCCCTGGCCGAAGCCGACTGGGATGCGCCAGGTGCCTTGCTCGCTGCCAAGCGCCTGATGCGCCAGGCACTGGCGGTTCATCTGGGGGCAAAACCGCTGGTCAGCCGGGAACTGTTTCGCAAGCGCTGATCACGACGTATGCTGTGGGGCTCAATCTTCAGGAGAGCCTTTCGTGACTCACAGCAACCGCATGCTTCTCGGCGTAAACATCGACCACGTGGCGACCCTGCGCCAGGCCCGGGGCACGCGTTACCCCGATCCGGTCAAGGCTGCCCTGGATGCCGAGGAAGCGGGCGCCGATGGCATCACCGTGCATCTGCGTGAAGACCGTCGGCACATCCAGGAGCGTGATGTGGTGCTGCTGAAGGACGTGCTGCAGACGCGCATGAACTTCGAGATGGGCGTCACCGAAGAGATGATGGCCTTTGCCGAGAAGATCCGACCGGCGCACATCTGCCTGGTACCCGAAACCCGTCAGGAACTGACCACCGAAGGCGGCCTTGACGTGGCGGGCCAGGAGGCACGGATCAAGGCTGCGGTTGAGCGGCTGTCGCGTACCGGTGCCGAAGTGTCGCTGTTCATCGATGCCGACGAGCGGCAGATCGAGGCGTCGCGTCGCGTTGGTGCGCCTGCCATCGAACTGCACACCGGGCGTTACGCCGATGCCGAAACCCCGACCGAAGTGGCCGAGGAGCTCAAGCGTATCGTCGATGGCGTGGCGTTTGGCGTGGGGCAGGGGCTGATCGTCAACGCCGGCCACGGGTTGCATTACCACAACGTCGAGGCGGTGGCGGCGATCAAGGGCATCAATGAGCTGAACATCGGTCATGCGCTGGTGGCGCATGCGCTGTTCGTCGGCTTCAAGGCCGCTGTGGCCGAGATGAAGGCGCTGATCGTGGCGGCTTCGCGCTAATCGTTGGTCGCCTGTACCGGCCTCTTCGCGGGCTTGCCCGCTCCCACAGGGATTGCACAAGCTTCGAGGCCTGTGGGAGCGGGCAAGCCCGCGAAGAGGCCGGTGCAGGCAGCCGATCACTCGGCAGGAAACACCAGGGTAAACCGGGTAGGCCCCAAGGGCCTGCTGCTGACCTCGACCCGCCCGCCGTGCAACTGCATGATCGATTTCACGATCGCCAGCCCCAACCCGGTCCCTCCCTCCAGCCGCGAGCGCCCCGAGCCCACCCGGTAAAATCGCTCGAACAAGCGCGACTGGTGCTCTTCAGCAATACCAGGCCCCTGGTTATCCACCGAAAGCCGAACTTCGCTGCCCACGCGCTCGATACGTAGTTCCACAGGCTTGTCATCGGGGCAGTGCCGAATGGCATTGCTCAACAGGTTCGACAGTGCCCGCTGAAACATCAGCCGATCACCCTGCGCCGTCCCCCAGCCTTGCACACGCAACTCAACCCCTTTCAGCTCGGCACTGAACGCAAACAGCTCGACAACCCGCGCCGTCTCGTCGGCCAATGCCATGGGCTTGAGCGCGACCTGGGCCTGGGGTTGGCTGACCTGGGCGAGAAACAGCATGTCATTGATGATGCGGTTGAGCCGGGTCAGTTCTTCGATGCTGTCTTCCAGCACTTCGCGGTAATTCGCGTTGTCCCGTTCGCGGGCCAGCGTCACTTGCGCCTTGCCCATCAGGTTACTCAACGGTGTGCGCAGTTCATGGGCCAGATCATCGGAGAACTGCGACAGCTGGCTGACGCCCTGATCGAGGCGGTCGAGCATCACGTTGATGCTGCTGGCCAGCTCTGCCAGCTCCAGCGGCAGGCCGGTAGCGGGAAGGCGATGTTGCAGGTCCTGGGCCGACACCCGCCCGGCGATGCGCCGGAAGTGCCGCAGTGGCCTCAGGCCGCGCTGCATCAGCCACCAGGCACCGGCCCCGATCAGCAACAGCAGTAACGGCAGCGCGAGCAACGTGGAGTGCAGGTAGGCCTGCAGCAGGGCGTTGTCGTCGGCGCGGTTGAGCGACATCATCACCTTCACCGGGGTATCGTCGCGCAGGCGCATCAGCCGGGTCACGGTGAGTATCTGGTTGTCATTGCTGTCGCGCCACGCATGAAAGGCCAGGCGCGTATCGGTGCGCAGCTCGCCTACCTGTGATTCCAGCGCCGGCCCGAGGCTGAGCAGGTGCGGGTGGCGGCCTTCGAGAGCCAGCACGCTGAGGCTGAGGTTATCGTGCCCCATCACCAGGTCGAGCAAGGGATGGGCGCGGCTGCCCAGGTCTTCGCTACGCAGGTCGACGCGCAGGTTGTGCTCGACCTGCAGCATCTTGCGCGCCAGGTCCTTGCGTGCGCGGCTGTCCAGTTCGTGATCGAGGGCGAACACGGCCAGGCAGGCCAGCAGCAGTACCAGTGCGGCGCCCATCAGCGTCACGCTCAGGCCCAGGCGCAGTGACAGGCTAGCGTTTTTCAAAAGCGTGCCTCGAGCACGTAGCCGACGCCACGCAGGGTATGGATCAGCTTGTTGTCGAACGGGTCGTCGATCTTGGCCCGCAGGCGCCGGATCGAAACCTCGACCACATTGGTGTCGCAGTCGAAGTTCATGTCCCACACCAGCGAGATGATCTGGGTGCGCGACAGCACCTCGCCGGTCTGACGCATCAGCAGGTGCAGCAGGGCGAATTCCTTGGCGGTCAGGTCGATACGCTGCCCGGCGCGGTAGGCACGGTGGCGGCCGGGGTCCAGCTCCAGATCGGCAACGCGCAGGGTGCTGGGCTGCAGTTGCTGGTCGTTGCGGCGTAGCAGGCTGCGGATACGGGCGAGCAGTTCCGGAAACTCGAAGGGCTTGAGCAGGTAATCGTCGGCACCCAGGTCCAGGCCCTTGACCCGGTCGGCCAGGCGGCCATGGGCGGTCAGCATCATGATGCGCGTGGCCGATTCGGCGCGCAGCCGCTGCAGCACGGTCCAGCCATCGAGCTCGGGCAGGTTGACGTCGAGGATGACCAGGTCGTAGGGCTGCTGGCGGGCCAGGTGCAGGCCATCGGTGCCGGTGTGGGCGCAGTCGACCACGTAGCCGTTCTCGCGCAGGCCCTGCTGCAGGTAGTCGGCGGTGCGCAGTTCGTCCTCGATGATCAGTAGACGCATGGATGGGCTCGGTGTGATGAAAGGGGGCGATTCTCGACCCTGTAGTGGCATCAGGGTCAAGGCGTGGGATGTTACGGCATGAGTAAGGGCGCGCGGCGCAGATAACGGATTTGTAATGCTGCCGTTATCTGGCTGTCTGTCAGGGCCCTATCGCCGGCAAGCCAGCTCCCACAGGTACTGCACAGTTCTCAAGACCTGTGGTGATGCTGTGGGAGCTGGCTTGCCGGCGATAGGGCCCGAACAGGCAAAACAGGGCCACATTGCAAGACTGTAATCCCCGCCTCACCTTGCCGTTAGCTGGCCCTCGCTAGGATGGCCGTATCTGATCGGCTATCACGAGGCAACCACGATGAACCTGACCAAATTCCTGCTGTTGGCCACCCTTGCCCTGGGCAGCGCCAGTGTTCACGCCGAGGGCGGTGCGGAACGTTCGAAACAATTCTGGCAAGCGTTCCGCGAAGACCAGCAGCGCCTGTACGGCGACAAGCAACAGGCCGTCGCAGAGCGTGAGCGCAAGGCACAGGAGAAGGCCCGCGAGTTGGCCAAGGATTGAGGTAACAACACCTGCGCCGCGACAGCTCCTCGGCGCAGGTATATTCAGGCGCCCAACCGGGCGCCTTTTTCATTTGCGTGCCAGCAGGGTGGCGCGGCGTGGAGCCGGCAGGCCTTCGATGGTCTTGCTGTGGTCGTTCGGGTCAAGGAAGTCGCCCAACGACTGGTAGCGCATCCACTCGGTGCTGCGCTGTTCCTCGACGCTGGTCACGCTCACGTCGACGCATCGCACATCGCTGAAACCGGCGCGGCGCAACCAGCGCTCCAAGGCCGGTACCGACGGCAGGTACCAGACGTTGCGCATCTGTGCATAGCGGTCCTCAGGTACCAGCACCTGGTTTTCGTCACCCTCGATCACCAGGGTTTCCAGCACCAGTTCCCCGCCTTTTACCAGGCAGTCCTTCAGCGCCAACAGGTGCTCGATGGGCGAGCGGCGGTGATAGAACACCCCCATGGAAAACACCGTGTCGAAACCTTCAAGGTTGGCCGGCAGGTCTTCCAGGGCGAACGGCAGGTGCCAGGCGGGCAGCTCTGGCAGGTATTGCTGGACGGCCTGGAACTGGCAGAAGAACAGCCAGTTGGGATCGACGCCAATCACCATGTCGGCACCGGCACCGAGCATGCGCCACTGGTAGTAGCCGTTGCCGCAGCCCACGTCGAGCACGCGCTTGCCCTTGAGGTCCAGGTGCGGGCCAACCCGCGACCATTTCCAGTCCGAACGCCATTCGGTGTCCACATGCACGCCGAACAGGTCGAAGGGGCCTTTGCGCCAAGGCGACAGGCCCATCAGTGCCTGATGCATCTGCGCGCGGGTCGCGTCATCGCAATCGCAGTCCAGGCGCAGCCCGTTGACCAGGTCGACTTCGCTCGGCTGCAGGGCGGGCAGGGCTTCCAGCGCACCGCGCCAGCGGTCGAGGTCACCATGGCCCTTCTCCAGCTTGGCTTCCAGTTGCGCTTGCAGGCCTTGCGACCAGGAAGCCAAGGGCGTGCCCGCCAGGCGGCGGACGAGGGGGGACAGATCGATCATGGCAGGGCAATCAACGAGGCGAAGTTAAGGCATTGGAACCAGGGCACCACCTTCGAGAAACCGGCTGCGCGCAGGCGCGCCTGGTGGGCTTCGAGGGTGTCGGGCTTCATCACGTTCTCGATGGCGCTGCGCTTCTGGGCAATTTCCAGTTCGCTGTAGCCATTGGCACGTTTGAAGTCCAGGTGCAGTTCATTGAGCAGGTCTTGCTGTTCCGCATCGGCGAAGCGCAGTTTTTCCGAGAGGATCAGCGCACCACCGGGCAAAAGCGCCTGGCGGATGCGGCCAAGCAGTTCCAGACGCTGGTCGGGGGCGACGAATTGCAGGGTGAAGTTCATCGCCACCACTGAGGCGGGCTCGAATGGCAGGGCCAGGATGTCGGCTTCCAGCACCTGCACCGGCAGCAGTTCCTGGAACATCGAGTCCTGGGCAGTGAGGTATTGGCGGCAACGCTCGACCATCGCCGCGGAGTTGTCCACGGCAATCACCCGGCAGCCATCACTGCGCACATGGCGGCGCAGCGACTGGGTAACGGCACCCAACGAGGCACCGAGGTCGTACAACGCGGTGTGCGGCTGGGCGAAGCGCGCGGCCAGCACGCCGAGGTTCTCGACGATGGTCGGGTAGCCTGGCACCGAGCGCTTGATCATGTCCGGGAACACGCGTACCACATCCTCGTTGAAGGCGAAGTCGGGCACTTGCTCCAGGGGCTGGGCGAAAAGGCGGTCGGGTTGTTTGCTCACGGGAGGGCTCGATACAGGGTGAAACGGAGACGCATTTTAGCCAAAGGCCGCGATTCTTGCCATGGCAGCGCTTCAGGGGCGGGGCGCCGAGGGGCCTCTGCCCCTAACAAGTGGCCGTTCAGGTTGCCCGGGACGGAGCTGCGGCCTTTAGCGGACGATGATCTTGCAGTCGAAGGTTTGTACGGGCGCAATATCTGCGGCCCACGGCTGCTGGTACACAAGCACCAACTGGCCATCGCCGGTACCGCTGGCCTGGTAGCGCCAGGTGGAGACACCGGCATTGCCGACCAGGTCTTCCTCCTCGGGAGCGCTGTACACCTCCGGGCCAAGGCTACGCAGTACATTGGCGGCGGGGTTTTCGACGCGCCAGCGATAGCCGGTGGATGGGTTGCTGGGCAGGGTCAGTGTCAGCACCTGGCCAACCTGCAGGCGTGTCGGGCATTCGCTTTCGGCGTCCAGTTCGACGGGTTGCGTAGGCTGTTGAGCGCAGGCGGAAATCAGGGCGAAGCTCAGGGGAACGAGCAGACGAGGGGCGGTCATGTTGGCTCCGGAGGCTGGCGATGGCCTGAGGATAACCGATGATCGAGGAGATTTGTGTTGCCTGTGCCGGCCTCTTCGCGGACTTGCCCGCTCCCACAGGTATTGCACAGTAATTGAAAACTGTGATTTCCCTGTAGGAGCGGGCAAGCCCGCGAAGGGGCCGGAGCAGCTCAGAACAGGACTTTGGCCACGTCGGCGAAGCGCTTGGCGAAATGCACGGTCAGGCCTTCGCGCAGGTAGTCCGGCAGTTCTTCATAGTCCCCGCGGTTAGGCTCCGGCAAGATCAGCTCGAAGATCTTCTGCCGCCGTGCTGCAATCACCTTCTCGCGCACACCGCCAATCGGCAGGACCTGCCCGGTCAGGGTCAGCTCGCCAGTCATGGCCACCCCTTTCTTCGGCGCCTGGTCACGGGCCAGCGACAGCAGGGCGCTGGCCATGGTGATACCGGCACTCGGGCCGTCCTTGGGCGTGGCGCCTTCGGGCACGTGCAGGTGAATGAACGCTTCGTTGAAGAAACCTGGGTCACCACCAAACTGCTTGAGGTTGGAGCTGACGTAGCTATAGGCGATTTCGGCCGACTCTTTCATCACCTCACCCAGCTTGCCGGTCAGCTTGAAGCCGCGGTTGAGGCTGTGGATGCGGGTGGCTTCGATCGGCAGCGTGGCGCCGCCCATGCTGGTCCAGGCCAGGCCAGTGATCACGCCTTTGCCGGCGAGCACCTGCTCGCTGCGGAACACGGGCATGCCGAGCGCAGCTTCCAGGTCCTTGGTGCCGATCTTCAGCTTGGCTTCGGGGTTGTCCAGCAGCTTGACCACGGCCTTGCGCACCAGCTTGCCCAGTTGTTTCTCCAATTGGCGTACCCCGGCTTCGCGGGCATAGCCTTCGATCACCGCACGCAGGGCGCTGTCGCTGATGCCGAGGCTGGTCTTGGCCACGCCAGCCTTTTCCAGCTGCTTGGGCCACAGGTGGCGCTTGGCGATAGCCAGTTTCTCTTCGGTGATATAGCCGGACAGGCGGATCACTTCCATACGGTCGAGCAATGGCCCGGGGATCGAGTCCAGGGTGTTGGCGGTGCACACGAACAGCACCTTGGACAGGTCCAGGCGCAGGTCGAGGTAGTGGTCGAGGAAGTCGACGTTCTGCTCTGGGTCCAGGGTTTCCAGCAGCGCTGAAGCCGGGTCGCCCTGATAGCTCTGGCCCATCTTGTCGATCTCGTCGAGCATGATCACCGGGTTCATCACTTCGACGTCCTTCAGGGCCTGTACCAGCTTGCCGGGCTGGGCGCCGATGTAGGTGCGGCGATGGCCCTTGATCTCGGCCTCGTCACGCATGCCGCCGACACTGAAGCGGTAGAACGGCCGGCCGAGCGATTCGGCGATGGATTTGCCGATGCTGGTCTTGCCTACCCCAGGCGGGCCCACCAGCAGCACGATCGAGCCGCTGATCTCGCCTTTCCAGGCGCCCACGGCAAGGAACTCGAGAATGCGCTCCTTGATGTCATCGAGGCCGGCGTGGTGCTGGTCGAGGACTTTGCGCGCGTGGTTGAGGTCGAGCTTGTCTTTGCCATACACACCCCAGGGCAGGGCGGTTGCCCAGTCCAGGTAGTTGCGGGTGACGGCGTATTCGGGCGAGCCGGTTTCGAGGATGGCCAGCTTGCCCATCTCTTCGTCGATGCGCTTGCGCGCCTGGTCCGGCAAGGTCTTGCCCTCGAGGCGCTGCTCGAACTGCTCCAGGTCGGCGCTGCGGTCGTCCTTGGTCAGGCCCAGCTCCTGCTGGATGACCTTGAGCTGTTCCTTGAGGAAGAACTCGCGCTGGTGCTCGCCGATCTGCCGGTTGACTTCGGCCGAGATCTCGTTCTGCAGGCGCGCGACCTCGACCTCTTTGCGCAGCATCGGCAGGACCTTTTCCATGCGTTTGAGCATGGGGACGCAGTCGAGCACTTCCTGCAACTGGTTGCCGGTGGCCGAGGTGAGGGCTGCGGCGAAGTCGGTGAGCGGCGAGGGGTCGTTGGGGCTGAAGCGGTTGAGGTAGTTCTTCAGCTCTTCGCTGTACAGCGGGTTGAGTGGCAGCAGTTCCTTGATCGCGTTGATCAGCGCCATGCCATAGGCCTTGACCTCGTCGGTCGGCTCGGCGGGCTGGCGCGGGTATTCGACCTCTACAAGATACGGCGGGCGGTGGTGCTTGAGCCAGGTACGGATTCGTACCCGGGTCAGGCCCTGGGCGACGAACTGCAGCTTGCCGTTTTCGCGGCTGGCGTGGTGCACCTTTACCAGCGTGCCGTACTGCGGCAGCGCCGAGGTATCGAAGTGGCGGTGGTCTTCTGGCGGGGTATCCATGAAGAACAGGGCCAGGCTGTGGTCTGGCGACTTGGCTACCAAGTCCAGGGTTTCTGCCCAAGGGTCTTCATTGACGATGACCGGCAGCACCTGGGCCGGGAAGAACGGACGGTTGTGGATCGGGATCACGTAGACCTTGTCCGGCAGCTGCTGGCCGGTCAGGGCGAGGGCGTGGCCGGTTTCGGCCTGGGGTGTGGTGTGTTCGACTTCGCTGTGTTCGTCGGGATGTTCCGGGAAATCCTGCTGGTCGCTCATGGTGCACCTGCGTGAATGACTATGGTGCTTAGATGGGGCGCGGAGGGATGGGTTTCAATGGTAGTTGAAGGGTGCAGAGAGGAGTGATGCCTGTACCGGCCTCTTCGCGGGTAAACCCGCTCCCACAGGTACGGCGCCGAACTTGGGGGCAGCGCCGTACCTGTGGGAGCGGGTTTACCCGCGAATGCGGCAGCAGGTTCACTGCCGCATATCTGGGTTACTCAGCCAGTTTGTAGGCGATGATGTAGTCGCCCATCCTGGTGCCCAGCGAGCCATGCCCGCCGGCAGTTACCAGCACGTACTGCTTGCCATCCTTGCCGGTGTAGGTCATGGGCGTGGCCTGGCCACCCGCGGGCAGGCGGGCTTTCCACAGTTCCTTGCCGTTGTTCACGTCATAGGCGCGCAGGTACTGGTCCAGGGTACCGCTGAGGAAGCCGACGCCACCAGCGGTGACGATCGAACCGCCCATGCTCGGCACGCCAACCGGCAGGCCGATCGGCACCGGGGTGCTGTCGCGGGTGGTGCCGTTCTTGTGCTTCCACACCACCTTGTTGGTGAACAGGTCGATGGCGGCGACATAGCCCCAGGCCGGGGCCTGGCACGGTACGCCCAGTGGCGACATGAACGGGTGCATGGTCACTGCGTACGGTGCGCCGGTGTTCGGCTGCACGCCGCTGGTCTCGCTTTCGCGCTTGCTGCCCTCGGCCACCTGCTCACGCGGGATCATCTTCGACACGAAGGCCATGTAGTTGGGCGAGGTGAACAGCAGTTGGCGCACCGGGTCGACAGACACGCTACCCCAGTTGAACACACCGACGTTGCCCGGGTAGACCAGCGAGCCTTGCTCGGACGGTGGAGTGTATTGGCCTTCGTAACGCAGTTCGCGGAACTGGATGCGGCACAGCATCTGGTCGAACGGCGTGGCGCCCCACATGGCCTGTTCGGTCAGCTCAGGGCCGAGCAGGTTGAGGTCGGAGCGGGCCTGGGTCGGCGAGGTGTGGTCACCCTTCACCGCACCTTGAGGGGTGGGGATCTCGCGGATCGGCACGATCGGCGTACCGTCGCGGCGGTCGAGCACGTACAGGCTGCCTTGCTTGGTCGGCACGATGATTGCCGGCTTCACGCCATCGTCGGTCTTCAGGTGGACCAGGGTCGGCTGGCTGCCGACGTCCATGTCCCACAGGTCGTGGTGGGTGAACTGGTAGTTCCAGCGAGCCTTGCCGGTGGCCAGGTCGAGTGCGACCACGCCGGCGCTGTACTTCTCGGCGCCCGGGGTGCGGTCGGCGCCCCACTGGTCCGGGGTCTGGTTGCCCAGTGGCAGGTAGATCATGCCGAGGTCTTCATCGACGCTGGCGATCGACCACATGTTGGCCGAGTTGCGGCTGTACATCTTGCCGGGGGCCAGTGGCTGGGTGTCGTCCGGGTTGTTGCTGTCCCAGTTCCACACCAGGTGACCATCGTGTACATCGTAGGCGCGGATCACGCCGGATGGCTCGTTGGTCGACTCGTTGTCGGTGACGTGGCCACCGATGATCACCAGGTCACGGGTGATTGCGGCTGGCGAGGTGGAGTAGTAGCCGCCAGCGGTGAACGGGCCGATGCCGGTGGTGAGGTCGATCACGCCCTGATTGGCGAAGCCTTCGCAGACCTTGCCGTTGTCGGCATTGATGGCGATCAGGCGGGCGTCCGCAGTCGGCAGGTAGAGGCGGCGAGGGCAGGCCTGGGCCACGGCTTGGCCGGCGTCGGTAATTTTCGGTGCCGGGCTGCCGTCGCGGCTGACGTAACGGTTTTCGTCATAGTACGAAACGCCACGGCAGGTCATGTGGGCAAAGCCTTTGAAGGTACCGACGGGGCTCTTGACCTGTGGATCAAAGCGCCAGATTTCCGCGCCGGTGTCCGGGTCCAGGGCCAGCAAGCGGCTATGCGCGGTGCAGGCATAGAGCATGCCGTTGACCTTCAGTGGGGTGTTCTGGTTGGTCAGCTCCACAGGGTCGTTTTCGGTCGGCAGGTCACCGGTGCGGATGCGCCAGGCCTCTTCCAGGCGGTAAGCGTTCTGCGGGGTGATCTGGCGCAGTGGCGAATAGCGGTCGCCGTGCTCGGTGCGGCCGTAGGCCTGCCATTCACCGTCGGGCATGGCCGGGGCGGCGCTGGCCATTTCGCTGCTGTCGCGGCCCAGTTCGCCAAACACTTCACCGGGGTGGGTGAACTGGCTGCCCAGGGCACAAGCGCCAGATGCTACCACTGCAACGCCGAGCAGCGCAGTGTTGGCCTTGCTGGCCGGGCCGACCAGCGGACGACGCGCCCAAGGCAGCAGCAGGACCACGCCGATGGCAAACCAGATGGCCAGGCGTGGGACCAGTTGCCACCAGTCCAGGCCCACTTCGAACAGGGCCCATGCGGTGCTGCCCAGCAGTACCAGGCCGTACAGGCCCAGGGCGATGCGGCGTTGGGCCAGCAGCAGGATACCAGACAGGGCAAAGCCGATTCCGGCGATCAGGTAGTACAGCGATCCGCCCAGCTGGCTCAGCTTGATGCCGCCAGCCAGCAGGGCCAAGCCCATCAGCAACAGCAGCGCGCCGATCAGGCGCGGTAGCCAGCGGCTTCCATTGTTGGCACCTTCAGTGCTCATCGTAGGTTCTCCGTCAGGTCAAGAAAGGGGTTAGAAACTGCTCTGGATCTTCAGGCCGCCGATCAGGGCGCCATCGACTTGCGACACCCCGCCCGGGTGGCGGATGTACTGCAGGTTGGGGCGTACCGTGAGCCAGTCGGCCAAGTGGATGCCGTAATACAGCTCGGCGCTGTACTCGGTGTCCTGTACCGGCAGGAAACCGGGGTTGTCATAGTCGTCGATGCCGGCGGCCTGGTTGACCAGACGCGCGTTCTTGCGATAGGCAGGGTTGACGTGCACGCGGGCGAGGGCGAAACCGATGTCGTCCTTGGCGCGGGCGTCGAATGGCCCTTTGTATACCAGTCCTGCCTGAACATAGTTGTCGATGGCATTGGTCTTCTTGTCGTGCACCGTGGCGTTGGCGAACAGGCTCAGGCCACGCGACTGGTCGGACGCCAGCGAAGTCACCTGCTGCTGGGCGCCGAGCCACAAGCCGTGCTTGCTCGAACTGCTGCGGTAGGCGGCGCCGCTGAGGGCTGCCGGCTGGCCATTGCTGTCCTTGAGAACATCCTGTGCCTTGGCATTACTGTAGTAGTAGCCGGCGCGATATTCCCCTTTCAGGCCATTGACCTGTGGGCTCCATACCAGTTCGATCGGCATTACCGCGCCTTGGGTGCCGCTGCCGCTGAGCTTGAAGCCGTTGCCCGACTCCAGGTTGGAGGGGTTCTGCTCGTACACGCCGACCTGGGCGTAGAGCGCATCGCTGAGGTTGTAGCGGACGCGCAGGGCCCACTGGCTGACCGGCCAGTTGTACCAGATGCCACCTACCCAGTTGCCTACCTGCGAGCCGCAGAAGGCCAGGTTCTGGAAGTCGCAGGGGAAGCTGTTGAAGTCTTCGCCTTCGCCGAAACGGCCGAATTTCACATCCAGTGCGCCATCGAAGTACTTCTGCTTGATCCACATCTGCGTCAGCCGCCAGGTTTCGCCACGGCCCCAGACCTCCTGGGCCGAGGTGAAGCCGCCGACACGCGGGTCGTTGATACGGTCGTTGCTGATGTTGTCGCCGTGGCGCTCGGTAATGGTCAGCTGGAATTCGGTGTCGTTCCAGCCGAGGACCTTCTCCAGGTCCAGGTGGCTGCCGAAGGTGAACTGGTCGCTGTAGCGCGCGGTGCGGTCGTGGTCGTAGCCACCATGCAGGTTGCTGCCCATCTCGCCGGTGTAGCCGAGGGTAAAGTCGTAGCCTTTTTCCAGCAGTTCGCTGCGGGTGCCCCCCCAGTCGCCGAGCATCCATGGCGAATCGCTGGCGAACATCTCGCTGGCGCTGCTGGGAGCCGCCAGGGCGCTGAGGGCTAGGCCGATGTAACAGGTTTTGGGCAGTTGGAGCATGAGATAGCGCTATCTTCTGATTGTTGAATAAACGGCAAGCGCATCGAAGGGCGGGCCCTTCAATGGAAATGGCGACAAGATGGTCTCGATGAAGCGATTCAGCTTGCGGCGGGGAGGATATAGGGGAAGTTGTAAGAAAAAAAGACAAATTGTCGCAGTGGATTGTTGCTGATATGGCAACAGTCCAGAGCTTACGAGCTCTTTGTGGGAGCGGGCGCGCCCGCGAACACCGGCGGAGCCGGTGCCATCCACCGCGTCGGTTTCTTCGCGGGCATGTCCGCTCCCACAGATACTGATTTGCAATCAGAAGGTGGTACGCAGACCCACTTCCACACTACGCCCCGGCGCCGGGGCGATGTCGCGCAGGATCGAACTGGCATAGCGCACGGTCTGGTCAGTCAGGTTCTCGCCGCGCACAAACGCCAGCCACTGGCTCTGGCCAACTTCGAAGCGGTAACCAACGCTGGCCCCTAGCGTGGTATAGCCATCAGTGCTGGTTTCGTTGGCCGGTTTGCGATGCTGAGACGCAGCGTGTTGCACGTCGACCCGCGCCTGCCAGCGGTCCAGCTCCCAGACCAGGCCGCTGTTCAGGCGCAGCGGGGCGATGCGGGGCAGCGGCTCGCCACTGTCCAGGTTCTTGGCCCGGGTGTAGTCACCAGACACTTCCAACGCGAAGCTGCCGTAACGGTTCTCGGCCAGCTGCCAGCGATCCTGGGCCTCGATGCCATAGAATCGCGCCCGCACGCCCTGATACTGGTACTCCGGGAAACCGCCGTGGTCATGATCGTGATCATGGTCGTGGTCATCCTCATCATGATCGTGGTCATGCCCCTCGCGGATGTTGCCGGTGCTGATCAGGCCGATGTAGTTGCGGAAGTGGCTGTAGAACACCCCGACACTGCCCTTGTGGGTGCCGTTGTCGAAACGCAGGGCCAGGTCGGCGGAAACGGCTTTTTCCTTGTTCAGGCTGGCATCGCCGACTTCAAAGGCTCCGGTGGCCACGTGAGCACCATTGGCATACAGCTCGTAGAAGGTCGGGGCGCGCTCGGTGTAGCCGAGGTTGGCGGCCAGCGACCAGACCGGGTCGAGCTGGTACACCGCCCCGGAAGACAGACTGAAGGCGTTGAAACTGCTGGCGCTGTCGGCGTCGGCGAAGTTCTCGTTGCCTTTGGCATCCGGATCGACCCGGGTGTGCTCCATGCGTGCACCCAGGCTCAGGTTGAGGCGCTCGGTGGCTTGCCACTGCTCCAGCATGAACAGCGCCAGGCTGTCGGTGTCGGTGTGCGGGACGAAGGCTTCCTCGCCCAACGCGGAGAATTCGTTGCGGCTGACCTGGGCACCGATCACGCCTTCTACCGGCCCGAGCGGTTGGTGGCGAGCTTCGATACGTGCTTCATAACCCTTGTTCCTGAAGGTGGTGTGGACCTCGCCTTCTTCGATTTCACGATGCTCGTAGTCGGTGTAGCCGGCATCGACCTTGATCGAAGTGAACGGGCCGTCCAGGTCGCGCAGCTCGGAGGCGAAGGCGTAATGGTCCTGCTTCATGTCCAGGCGCACACCTGGCTCGGCCACCGAGCCATAGTTACTGTCGTAGCGGCTGTACGACAGGCCGGCGTAACCGTGGTCCCAATGGTAGGCGCCACCCAGGGCGCCACCGTCCTGGCGGCCGTCGCTGTTTTCCAGGCGGTGCTTGCTGCCGGGTTCGTCGGCATCGCGCACCTTGGAACTGCGCGCGTAACCGGGGATGCGCAGGTCGTTGAACTGGCGGCTGTTGGCATCCAGGTGCAGGGCGAAGGCACCGTTGCCGGCTTCCAGCTTGCCAGCGCTGCTGCGGGTGGTATCGGCGCCGCCGTAGCGCAGTTCACCGGCACCGTGGATGCCCTCGATGGGGGCATCCGGGATGCGGTTGTCGAAGGTATTGACCACGCCGCCGATGGCGTTGCCGCCGTAGAGCAGGGCGGCCGGGCCACGGACGATCTCGACACGGTCGACGGTCACCGGGTCCAGCGGCACGGCGTGGTCGTAGGACAGTGATGAAGCGTCGAGGGCGCCGACGCCATTGCGCAGGATGCGAATACGGTCGCCATCCAGGCCACGAATTACCGGGCGACTGGCGCCAGGGCCGAACCAGGTGGAGGCGACTCCGGGCTGCTTGTTCAGGGTTTCACCGAGGCTGCCGTGCTGCTGTTGCAGCAGGTTGTCGCCTTCGAGCACGGTGCTGGGGGCGGCCAGCTGGCTGTTACCCAAAGGGTTGGCGGTGATGACCTGGGGCTCGAGCTCCACCGCTTGGCTGGGTGGTGCGGCAAGCCAGAGCGCGACGGCGAGGGGAGAGAGGCGAAGCGGTGTGTGCAGCATGGGGATGGGGCGTTCCTTGGCAGATGCTTTTGTAATGTTACAATATAACATCTCTATTTCAGCACAGAGGTTTTGCGCCTGGCCAGCGGTTTCTCTGTTGACTCACCTGATCCCACCCACCACTACACTCGTGTAAGGTGCGCATCTTTCCTACGGAGCACTGGCATGAGCACGGCCCAACACAACGCGCTGCACGGCAAGACCCTCGAACAGATCCTCACCGAGCTGGTGGCGCACTACCAATGGCAGGGCCTGGCCGAGCGCATCGATGTGCGCTGCTTCAAAAGCAACCCGACCATCAAGTCGAGCCTGACCTTCCTGCGCAAGACGCCGTGGGCACGGGAAAAGGTCGAGCAGCTGTACGTGAAGCTGCAGCGTCAGGCCTGACATGCCGCGTCGCCCCTGGCTGACCGGCATGGCCGTGCTGGGCTGGTTCGGCCTGACCGTGCAGGTGTATCTGGTGCTGCTGGCGCGCTGGCAGGAGCAGGCCAGCCTGGTGGGTGGCCTGATCAATGTGTTCGGGTATTTCACCGTGTTGACCAACACCCTGGTGGCAACGGTGCTCAGTTATGCGGCGTTTGGCCGGGAAGGCCGTGCCAAACGCTTTTTCCTGTCGCCTTCGGTGAGTTCCGCAGTGGCTGCCAGCATCGTGCTGGTGGCATTGGCCTACAGCGTGCTTTTGCGTCACTTGTGGCAACCGCAGGGCTGGCAATGGCTGGCGGACGAGTTGCTGCACGATGTGATGCCCGTGCTATATGCCTTGTACTGGTGGTGCGAGGTGCCCAAAGGTAGGTTGCGGCTATGGCATCTGCTGGTCTGGGCGGTTTATCCGGCGACGTATTTTGCCTACGCGCTGTGGCGTGGGAGCGAGATTGGCGTGTATGCCTACCCGTTCATCGACGTGGCGAGCCTGGGGTATGGGCAGGTAGTGCTCAATGCCCTGGGGGTGTTGGCGGGGTTCTGGGGGATTGGGCTGGTGTTGCTGGGGCTGGATCGGTGGCGGGGGCTGCACAGATTGGCTTGACCTGCACTGGCCCTATCGCCGGCAAGCCAGCTCTCATAGAACAACACATGACTCATTGGTTCGGCGAGGTTCTGTAGGAGCAGCCTTGGGGGGGGGGGGGGGGGGGGGGGGGGGGGGGGGGGGGGGGGGGGGGGGGGGCGGGGGGGGGGGGGGGGGGGGTG